>JBDTHR010000118.1:0-17548 GCA_039936855.1 Nitrosospira sp.
TCCGATGAGGAGTTCTTCAAACGGTACCGGATCAGCCGGGTCAATTGCCGGGTCAGTCGACAATGGTTCGTGCGCTAAACTATTGCTTGTTGTTGCGGAAAGAACCCGAGTGAATACACTCAGCCAACGGGCGTTCGCCGGGAGGTCGACATGGCCACACCGCGCAAGATACTCCTCCGGGTCGCCGGTAAAGCCACAGTTGGCCAGCCTTCTTCGTAAACCACGGTCACTGCCGATTACCGTTTGCCATCGAGCCAGCTGATCACTGATATTATTGCCGGTTTTTTGGTCACGCGTTGATGCACACCGCATCCACATCGGAGTGGATCGCTCGACAATCGCCTCGATACGGCGTCGAGTGGCAGTGGTGTCAGCCTGATGATGATGGCCGATGGCCGGTGCGTTTCGCAACTTCTGCCACTGTCTCTCTAGTCTTTTGCCTGGCGCTCGTACTCAAAGAAAGAAGAGGGATGCCAGCTCTTCGTGTAGCTCAGGCAGCCTTTAGCGCACGAACTTTCGGGCGGCTTTGTCTTCTTTCTGGAGACTACATCGGCCAGGCCAACCTCTCCCGAAGAAAATCTCTGCTCCATGTTTTTGCGAACCGCAGACTCGAACTCTTCTTTGCTGAAATCATAACCGGCGCTTCGGGCGATCTTCATTATCTCTTCCGCTGTGATCAACGCGCCCTTTTCCATCGCGTGCTGGATCTTCTTATTGATGTCGGGGTCGATATTCGCAGTATCGAGAAATTTGATCGGATCTGATGGTGTTATTTTGCTCATTTTCTTTACCTCTCAAAGAAAGAAAAATTCAGGATCCCGCAAAATACTTAAACTGCTGGCATTACGTGGGACCAGAACGAGAACCCAAACTCAGTATAGTAATAAAATCCCGAAATACAACTCTTCGAGCTTCCCGGTGAGCAGGTACAACCGGGAGAGGCACTTAGCGCCGGTAATAGGAACCGAAAATGAGTTGATGTAAAACAGGTGTTTTTCGTCAGGATGTCGACGGCGTAACGAGATCGAGCGACTGTTCAGGCGGCTGAAAGGATTCCGTCGTATCTTCTTGCGCTTTGAAAATCTTGATGTGATGGTTGCTGGCTTCATCCACTTCGCCTTGATCGTCGAAGCACTTGGATTTCGTTAACAGGCTCTGGCTTACACCTGAAAGACCGTAGGTCGAATTGGTACCGGCTGGACGGAAAGGAAAGTAGTAAAGAAAAACTCGGAATCGTGGTCTGATCTCGATATGTTTCTGATAGGCGGGATACCGCACCGATAAAAAACGTGCATCGATTAGAGTTTATTCTTGGAATGAAAAGTGCATAGCTTTTGATCACCCTGGACACGCACACCCGCAAAAGGAGATGGACATCATGTTTGAAAAATTAGCTGCCCCGGACCACGTGATTGCCATGCGCCTCAGTGGAAAGCTTACCGGAGAAGATGTCACGCAATACAAGGCGCTGTTTGACGAGAAACTGGCAAAGCATAAGCAGGTCGGTGTTTGTGTCGACTTGACCGGCTTCTCCGACATGAGCAAGGAAGCGATGGTGAAAGATGCGAAGGTTGAATTTGAGCTTTTTACGCATCTTGCCCAGCTTGGCCGTTGCGCCTTTGTCTCATACAAGGAATGGCCGCAAGCGTTGATGAACCTCATGCAGCCGCTGTTTCCGACCTTCGAGACGAAGGTATTTGCCCCCAGCCAGATCGAAGAAGCCATAAAGTGGGCGGCCGAGCCCCCGGAAGCACTCAAGGCCGAAGGTCCCGCATTCCGGTTTCTCCCTACTTCAAGAGAAGATGTTCTTGCCTTCGAAATCAATGGCGTGATTTCGTCGGAAGAAATGCCGGGCGTCATCCGGGAATTTGAGACATTCCTGGGGCACCACGACAAAGTGCGGTTGCTCAATCGTATGAAGCACTTCGGCGGTATCGATCCCTCGATTTTCATGCAGGGCGGGCTGGTCTCGATGAAACTTGCCGCCATGCAAAAAGTGGAGCGCTACGCCATTGTCGGCGCCCCCCGTTGGATGTGCAGGATAATCGAAACGCTGAACCCTGTTTTTCCCGATCTCGACATGCGCACCTTTCCCGCTGACCAGGAGGACAAGGCCTGGGTGTGGCTTGATGCCGAACCGAGGTAACCAGGACGAAATATTCAGTGCGGCTTTCTGTCCTGGAAGGGGCCAATTTGTGGCAGATGCGGAAGATCGGTTGAGGAAAACGAGATCAAGAAAAGAATCGTGTAATTGTTGTAATAGGCACCAGCCATCAGCGGCGGCGTGGATCCCGCAAATGCACCCGTCGCCAAATCATAGACATTCATATGGAATTTTACGTACCCGGTCTGGTACTGTGATTTGAAAAGCGACAATTCCGGAAGGGAAAGAGCTGGAGTCATCCCCACAAAATTCCCCCCGAATTCCGTCCCGAGGGATTCCACAAGGACATCTATCCGATACGTTGCCTTTTCTTCTTTTTCCTGGACTTTATAGCCTTGCTGTCCCAACCATCCGGCTATGGCCTGCTGAAGAATAGCACTGTCGCTATTAAGCCCCGGAGTTTTCAGTATCACGCTTGAGCCGCCGGGTATGGGCAAGCTGGTGGCGGTATCCCGCGAGACACTGCGCATAACTGCTTCACTGATGAGCAATTGTTCTATGGCTGTTCTTGAAGACTGGGTTGCCCTGTGCGTGGTGGAGCAACCAGCAATGAAAGCGGTAATAATGATGCTCGAAATCAGGATTTTCACGATGTTGACCATGCCCCGCTCACTCACATGGTGTCAGGTTTATCGGTTGCAGATAGAACACCAGCATTCAAAAATGATTCTGTACAGCGCGGTGCGGCAGTATGCGTTGTTCTATTTTAGTCAATACTGTTCATCCCGTCAAAAATGTAAGATTGGTTATTTTCGCTCGACTCCTCGAACAGCCAGGCTCTAGTTTGGATCTTCCGACCCGGCTGGTCGTGGCTGATTTCTCAGCACTCGCACGCGTTGTTTTGCATAATCTATCATCTCTTTTGCGCGTTCGATATTCTGTTGTTCGGTACTCGGCAGTTCATCGTTGGTTTTTATGATATAGCGGTCACGTGCATCCAGGATCTTGTTCCTGAGCGGGCTATTCGAGTCGTTTGAACCGTAGAGCGCGGTCAGGTATTTGCCAAGGTGTTTTCTGAATTTCGCATCGAGCTCTGGCGTATCGAACAATTCATCGAACAATATGCGTGGTGCGTTGGCAACCTCGGCATAAGAATAGCTGCGCGCCGTACCGCCGGCGCCATCATAGTCGAATGTGTCGTCCATATCCGAGGCGATGAGCTTCCACTTGCCGCTTGGTGGATGAAAATACAGCACATCGTTATTGAAATTTCCATAGGCGCTATTCCAATGGCCTGCGGTGGTTGCGAATGCCGCGTAATTCATGATCGAATCGAGATCGAGAACCTTGTCGAGCTCTGACGGGCTGGCGGCCGCATCCAGGCGTGTCTTCAGGCCTTCGGTTCCATTGATGCGAGCCATGGCCTTCAGCAGGTCTTCCGCATTGGCCTCGTCTGTCTTTATACCATCCATATACTTGGGCTCGAGGCAGCGATAGGTGAAGCCATCATTCCCTTTTTCGGGCTTCAGGGCACAACCACGGATCATCGAGAAAAAAGTCGGTTTCTCGTCGTCATAGCGCATTTTGAAGAAACCCCTGTCGAGTGGTTCCGCGATAAGGTAAGTGCGAACAATGCGATTGTTGCAAGTATTGTCGGCATCGTTGGCGCAAAACTGGAATTCGACGAGAGCGTAAGCGGTGCGGTAAGTGGGCGGACCCCGGAGCGTCGTCCTGGCGATATCCTCCGTCCTGGCGCTCGCCCATGTTGCGACGAACTCGCGTGCGAGCATTCCGTTACCGCTGTCATACTCGCTGCTTGAGTCGTTGTAGCTGCGGCGCAGGCCCAGTTCCTGGAGGCCGTGCAAGCTGCGACCCTTGATTGCCGCCCCAGTCTGCTCATCGTAATTGACCTCGTACCAGTCCTCGGTTCCTTGTCGGGTGTAGACGCCCTTTGCCCTGTCGAAGGAAACACTGAACTGCAAGCGCGGAACGCAGCGCGAGTTGTTGTCCCGCACCTTGATCGCAACATTCTTCATGGTTACATCATTGAATGTAAAGTCGCGCACATGAGCCCACCCGGCGTGGGCAGCCTCACGGCACTCGTTGCGCTTATCGTCTTCATGAAGCCGCTCCCAGACAGCCTGATTCATGCGAATCGAAATCCGGTGCAGCGCTCCGTTGAATAATTCGCTTTCAGTAAGCGCCCACAAATCCCCTCCGGATGATTCCGGTGGCCCTGTTTCTACGGCAGGCTGTAAGGCGAATCGGGCGCCGCGCTTTTGCGGTTTTTGTGCAAAGGAGGAGTTCGTGTCGAGGGAAAGGCCGAGAAAGGCCGCAATGCAGCAAGCTGGCAAAATCCATTTCTTGTCCATGAAGATCTGGCTCCCGCGGGTGTGCTTCGGTCCAATAGGCATCCTGCCGAAAGCCGGCAGATTGCATCTCTGGAAAATAACCTGGCTTTTCCCAAGGCTGCGAAGCCCGCAACCTGGCGGGAATGGTCCTGCGCAGCGATATCTCTTGTTGATATCGGAAAATGGGCCGTTCAACCTGCGCGAAAATATGGGCGTCTTTAAGTCCCCCGGATTGCTGGCAGTGCGCTAACGCAACACCTTGTTATCGCGAATATCGCAAGTATCCCCAGCAATCCGGGGCTTACGACCCTGGTTAGCGCCTGAAAACAGCAAGACTCTCCACGACTCCGTCGGAATCAAGAGCGGATTCAGGTTGGCGTGGTGCAGCCCTGCACATTCCGACAGGCCGCTAGGGCTCCAGTCTTGCGGCCATCGTAATTTTCGCCTTCAGAAGTTTGGATACCGGGCATCCGACTTTGGCCTTGTTGGCAATTTCCTCGAACTGGGCTTTATCCGCACCGGGAATTTTCGCCGATACGGTAAGATGGCTCATGGTAATTTCGAACCCATCCCCTGCCTTTTCAAGCGTGACGTCGGCATGTGTTTCGATCTTCTCCGGCGTCAGGCCCGCCTCGCCGAGCATTAACGAAAGCGCCATCGAAAAACAACCCGCGTGCGCTGCGGCGATCAACTCTTCGGGATTCGTTCCTTTGCCATTTTCAAATCTCGATTGGAAACCATAAGGCGCTTCCTTGAGTACGCCGGTCTCGGTGGAGATAACACCGCCTCCGTCCTTGATGCCGCCCTTCCAGACTGCCCATGCTTTTTTGGTTGTCATAATCGATCCTCTTGTTGTATGAAAGTTGCTTGCGGAAAACTATAAATGGTTAATGATTGATTGGTAAAAAAAGAGACTACATTGCATCCTGAGTGGCTGCCGGTCTGTTCGGTATCTCACCGATGAGTGAATAAAGCGAAACCGTCTCATTTTTCGAAAATGTTCCGCGAGCGCGGTTGGGCCGGCAGGACTGCCAAAGTGCAGACCATTGGAGCAAAGATCGGCGAACCGGTCGAGGCCAAGGCGGCCCGCAGCGCTCCCGGCGCGGCGACGTGCATGCGCTTCGTTTGATTATTTGATTATCACGATGGCCTGTGCATTTCGGGTGACATTCTATCTATCGACAGGAATTTTAATGCTCTCCGTCATTGGAGAGCATTCTTCAGGTGGGAGTTTTGCGAAACCCCACACTGATGCGCTTCCAGCAATTGATCGCAGCGATAGCAACCGTAAGATCCACCATCTCCCGCTCACTGAACTGGCTCTTCAGCATTTCGTAATCTCCGTCAGGACATGAGTTTCAGAAACGCGGGTGATCGCTTCTGTCCAGGCCAGTGCGGCACGCTCCCGACCGGTAAAGAAAGGGGGTATCGCGCCAGACGGGCAAGGCGTCAAGCCTGCGTACCGTTTCGCCTGCTTTGCGCAAATCAGTGGCATGGGTATCGACGCAATAAGCGCAACCATTGATCTGCGATGCGCGCAGCTTGATCAGGTCGAGCAGGCGCGAGTCGAAGCCAAGTTTGTTCACAGCAGCCTCAAGGCAACCCAATGCGCGCATCGCATCGGGTGATGCCTTGTAGTAATTTAACCGAGGCTCCATGATTTTTTTCTGGGCGATTTCTTTAGAAGACTTTTAATGATCGATGGTTCCCTATCGGGATTGGGGGTTGGACCGCTCGTACCATAATACCGCTACGCCAATAATGGCCGATGAAATCGAGCCAGAAAAATCGCTGGTGACGTCCTCATAGCTACACAGGAAAAAGTTCTGGCTGCCTTATTCGACCAACGTGATCTCGGCATTGGTGGACCCGGAACATAATTATTCACCTCGTCCACGAGCCGGTCGAGCCGGTTTGATGGAGCTTGGGGTGTCACAATCACAGGCCGGCGAGGGCGTTTTTCTAATCTGAACAGGAAAGGCTGAACTTGATCCGCGGTTTTGCACGGGCCTATTGCAACGCCATCAGTAGATCGACAGATCGCTTGGCGTTTCCGTGAACGGTGGCGATGTATACTCCTGTTCGTTCATCCGCTCAATTGCTCTGGATAACGCGTCCCTGAGTTCGCGAGCCTGTTCTGCCTGCATGACGTAAGGTCTGCCCGGGTCTGCTTCTGCCAGTTTTTGCTGCTCATGAGATAAAAATGGGAAGCGAACAGAGAGCAAGCCATCGGTTGGCTCGGTTGTTACTTCCCATCCGGTTATCGGGAATTGAAAAAGATCGTTGCCCATGAGAGCACTCCTCAGTAAATAGGAAAACCAGAGTCTAGCAAAGGAAGCTTTGTTACTTCGTTCACTAACGCACATACGATGACTGCAGGCAATGGTAGAAGAATAGGTACAATATTGCTGGAAGTTCTGGTTCCGGCAACAGGCGTGATTTTTGCCCGAAAGTGTGCTGCTAACAACGCCGTATCTGAGCGATGTTATCGGTAGATCATATTAAGGATATCGTCCGATGAAAGCTTTTCAACTTGAGGAAACTTGCGGCACAGGGGGCCTGATGTTGCGCTGTGATCTTGAGAAACCCGAACCGGGCCCCGATGAGGTGCTGATTCAAGTGCGTGCCACTTCGCTTAATTTTCGCGATTATATTGTGGCGCGCGGCCAATACCCCGCCGGCGTCAAGCATTGTGTGATTCCGCTTTCGGATGGCGCCGGAGAGGTGGTTGGCGTCGGAATAAATGTCACTACCGTCGAGGTGGGCGATCGCGTTGCCGGCTGCTTTTTTCCCGATTGGGTCTCGGGTCCATTGACGCAGGAGATCTTTCAACGTTCGCTGGGTGGACCAATCGATGGCATGCTGGCCGAATATGTGGTGCTTCCTCAACGTGCAGTCGTGCCGTTTCCAGCGCATCTGACTTACGAGGAAGCGGCAACCCTGCCGAATGCCGGCGTGACTGCCTGGCATGCGCTGGTCAAGGCCGGACGCGTCCACGCGGGCCAGACCGTACTCCTGCTGGGCACGGGCGGGGTAAGCCTGTTTGCTTTGCAGTTCGCCAAATTGCATGGCGCAATCGTCATACAGACCTCAAGCAGCGACCAGAAGTTGGAGCGGGCCAGGCTAATGGGCGCCGATTATCTTATCAACTATAAGAATACGCCGGAGTGGGATGAGGAAGTCATGAGGCTGACGGATGGACGAGGCGTGGATATCGTGGTGGAAGTTGGGGGTGCACAGACGCTTGAACGCTCTCTGCGGGCGGTGCGTTTTGGCGGAATGGTAACGCTGATCGGGTTGATGGCGGGCTTCGGGAAAATTGATCCTTTACCATTAATGCAACGCTCGGTACGTATGTACGGTATCAATGTCGGCTCTGCCGAGATGTTCCACGCAATGAATCTTGCCATTGCCACTTCGGGATTGCGCCCGGTGATCTCTCGCACATTCCCGTTCGAGCACGCAAACTATGCCTATGCGTATCAGTTCAATCGTGCCGAGGACCGTTTCGGAAAAACGGTCATTACAGTCTGACCGGAATGCCGGCGTGCGCCATCCGTTCACGGTATTGCTTCCTGCGAGCAGCATTTGTAGATGAACTGAAGACGCTGCCGCCGAGCTCTGTCGGATCTAAAGGAAGTCGGCTGCAACAGCGTCTGGCCGATTCATATTTCGACGCTTTTTCGGCCAATGAGATAATTTTTAGCGTTCAAAATCCTCGAATATGCCCTCATCCAGTCATTTCTTTCGTTACGATTCTTCAGGTCCGATAGTCTGCTAGACATAATAGGTCCACCATCTTCCTCGATGGCTTGACTTGATAGCGACAAACCATCGGCAAACGGGATAGAGCAATGCCGTTACCGCAATCCAGATCAAATAGACGATGGGGAGGCTGAAGCCCCACCAGGGCGGAAAAAAAACCGGAATCGTCATGAATGAGCTGATATCTCCGTTCATCGCATAACCGAATGCAATTACCAGCCCATGAATGACATATAGATGGAGAACATAAAAAAACATGGGCACGCATCCGAAGGTGATAAAAAAATTTCCCACGAGCCCATGTCGCCGCTCGAATATTGAAAGCAGGATGAACATGGCCCCCAGGGTCATCAGCAGGAACAGCAGGGAAGGGGGATATTTAGTCGTGTTCAGAAAAGAAAAAAGCGTGAACAGGGCAGTTTCCTGATTGGACCAGGACGAAGGGTCACCATAGGTATTGTAAGCGCGTAAAGTGACGAAGGCCGCGACGAGGACGGTGCCAGTTACAAACGTCAGTTTTTTCCTTGTCTTGCGCGTCATCAGCATAAAAGGGCCGAAGGCGTAGCCTGCCGCCATTACTCCGATCCAGGGAATGAGGGGATACACTACCGGAAAACGCGGAATATGGAGCACACTCAGCAGCCACCCCTTCCATCCAAGCGACCCATCCGCCATTTCGAAATCCTCAAGTTTTATACCGTCCAGCAAGTTGTGCCCGGCAATCATGCCGATACCCAGAACGGCTATTGACCACATAGGCATATGGACAAGCCCGGCCAGCACGACCATTGACCACCCCAGGGCCCATATAACCTGCAAATCCATCTGGCTATAGTCCAGATTGAAAAACCAGGCGAAGCGAACAATCGTAAGCTCGAGGATGACAAGCCAGAGTCCCCGGGTTAACAATCGGGTGGCAAGTTGATGACGATCCGGGCTGTGAGCGGCCGATAAAAAGGCGCTGGTGCCCGCCAGGAAGACAAATGTCGGAGCGCAGAGATGCGTTACCCAGCGGGTCAGAAACAGGGCCGAATCCGTGCGCGAAAGATCCGTAGGGCTAAAATCGGCATCCAGGAAATACCACCGTACATGATCCAGCGCCATGAGGACGATGACCAGGCCACGCATCAAGTCCACAGACGCGACGTGCGGGATTCTTGACGGAATTGCCGACGATGGGGGGTTCAATCCTGATGACCTGGTATCGTTGGCGTTGATCGTATTCACCCTCATTTTTTAAAAAGGCCTCAGTGCGGTTTTCAGTCAGATGAGTGGAGCGTAACGCAACCCAACCCATCAAAAGGGGCGTGGGATTGTCTGTAAAAAACGCCGCAATAACATGTCTGATCATTCCGGTAAAGAATGATCCTAAAACCGGATCCAGGAAAAAAGTTGGGGAAGCTGCGCCATTTCATGCGCTGAGCGTTTGATATTTTTCGCTAAAGACATCATCGCGGCGCACAGAGTCCTTACGCAACCAGAACGTTTTGATTTGTATGATATCCACATGAACCTGCCGACGCGCAATGGGTGGTGGTCTGGCATCAGTAGCTACGGTAAGAACGTCGACGTGCCGAAACGGAACGCCAGCAGATTATGGCGCTTGCGGGTTAAGATTGGGGTTGTCAACCGCACGTGAGAATCCGAATGAACGAAAACGTAAATTTCCGACTTATCCTGCTCGCGGCTTAGCGGAGCGGGTAAGAAGCAAAATATCCTTTATCGTAGTGTGTTGGGGTTATTAGTCAATACACCCTGTGTTGCTGAACGCAAACCACATTAATGTCGTGCTGGCACGGCTCCAGAAGTAGGATTGTCTGGTTTTTGATGTTCACCGGGAATGGCAAGATTGCTCAAGTCGTAACCACGGCCCTCGTCGGATCGCGTGCTTTGCTCTTGAAATCTGCGCGATGCAGGGGTGTAGTTCGAATGCACGACCCGTTCGTGCAATCCGTCGGGAAAGCCCCACCGGTTGACGTAATTCTGGCGGCAGCCAAGCGGACATTAGCCAGGCTGCCAGGAAACATGGAGTTTTCCGAAGTACGTATACTTCGGAAAACAATGTACGTTACTAAATCCCCTTCCAAAAGCTATCTTTTATCCAGCTCTAAAAAAGCGATCGGGCATGAAACAATAAGGGCCTGTCCCACTTGTTTCGTTTCATGCCCATTGCGTTGCCCATCAAGCCGTATCAGACTCTGAAAAAACTGCGACGTCTAATGCCCAGTAATCCCATCATCCCTGCCAGCAGGAGGATGAGGCTGCCAGGCTCTGGAACTGAGACGACGTTCGGATCGTTCAACAACCCGAGGAACTCGCCGGAAGCAGAATGGGCTGTCACCCCTTGAGCGAAATTGAAATCGATCGTCGCGGTATGGCTAAAGTCCGCTACATAGGAGTCCAGTCCTCCGCCAACATTCGTATAACCCCCTGCGTAGATCTTGGCGTAGATTTCGAATTGCTCATAATCGCTCTCCAGCGCAAGACTGCCCATGATGGATTCGTATATGGAATCGTAATAATCTTCGCCGCCGACCGGTATATAGTCAACGATGTAATCAAAGAATAGCGGGTCGATACCGTCGTCTGCTGTCTGGGCACGACCGAACCAGTTCGAATAATCGACTTGACCGGGCCGGTAGACTGCAAAGGCCAGGTCATACATCAGCATGCCTTGGTTTGCGCCCGGCGCTACCGGTCCGCCGATGGCGTCAAACGTGCCATCCATGCCGAATCCAAAATCCCAATTGGTCCCTGCGCCATTTCTGATGGTGATGGTTTCACCCATGATCGCGTTGCCCCAAGCGCCCTGGGGCGCGCTTTGCTCTTCTACGTAAACCTTGAGTTCCCCGGAACGCAGATCGACCGAGGAAATAATGGAGCGAGCAGCGTCGTTATAAGAGACCTCCTTGTAGGTCCTGCCATTACCCTCGTAACCATCTATCAGTTCTCCCGCGCCGAATTGAGCGGTGGGTCTGACAAAATATGTACTGGCGTACGTGCTTCCCGACATAATCATTACTGCAGCAAATCCTACAAACGTCGTTCGTGTAAATCCGATCATTACTTATTCTCACTCTTTTTGGTTTAAATGCAACCAGAGTACAAGCAATTTTCGGGCCAGCAGCCCCTTATCCAATGATGACAATTGTTTGCCCGGAAACCGGTGAAGCTCACGGCTCGAGTTTGTCAGTATCTTCGACACGAACTTGACAGGCTGCCAGCACCTGATACAGATGGGCGCATAGTAGTTGTAGGGCGATTGAATACGGGGGTCAGCTTCGCTAAAATCGTGCGCTAATACACGACGACTCGGCAAAATATTATGCGAATGACGTTTTACATCCGGCAAGCAAAACACAATTCAGTTTTGCCGGATGCTGAAAACGGTCTTTCAGGTATGTCGATTCGGAATGCGAAATCGCCCCGCACAGAGGAATATGATTGTCGTCCATCAGTCGCCAGGAGATGCCAGGCTCTCTCCCGTCAATCGATTCCCTGCCCAGTATCGATGTCGTTATTGCTCATTCCGGCGTCTGCCGCAGGCACGCCATCGTTATCAATTTCCCCAACGACCCATGGATTCACAATCCTGGAATCCCCTGCGGGACGAGAGGTGAATGGCAAGAAATAGACTGGCTGCACATTTCTTGAAGGGGTGCACGACGTTAAAGTCGGCTGTGCTGCGCTACGTGTCGGCGCGACCGGTTCCATCCATGTGTGGGTAAACTCCACACAGCGTTGCACTGATCGCAATTGAGGCGTCTGCTGCGCTGCCAGCAGCGCGCAGTGCCTGTAAGCCCGAGGCAGATGCCAGGTAGTGAGGAGTGAAACCATTGCATTGTTTGCCGATGTTGGTGAACGGCCAGTGCGTTGCCCATTTGCGTTGATCGTAATCTTTCTCTGTTAGCGACGATGAGCTTTTTGCTCATCGGATGAATCATCAGGTGCATCGAGGGGCGGAGCCTCTGTAGAGTGGCGTGAAAGAAGGCGATATAAAGGTGGAATCATTCCGCCTGTGATCAGTGAGCTAAGACCGAGGTGCCATAACCATGCAGGTCCTTGCGATGTGCCAATGCTGATGAGCGGAAACGCTAATACCAGCAGTACAAAAGAGATCGTCAGGTAAGTCAGACGGTTTTTTAGTAAAGACATAATCAATCTCTTCCATTAAAGGTTCAGCATCAGCAACGCCAGGGTCGCCAAGCCAGTTAGGACAAATGCAACTAATGTCCATGGCAAAGTCTTACGCATAATTTCGCCCTCTTTGCCGCTAATACCAGCAGTACTTGCGCCTAAAACCAGGTTTGCAGGAGCGATCGCGTTGCCGATAGCGCCACCAGCGCTTTGTGCGGCCAATATAGTCGCTTCTGACAAGCCCTTCAGTTTTGCCAAGGTCAACTGTAAATCAGATAACAGCACGTTCGATGAGGTACTGCTAGAGGTCGCAAATGCACCAATGACCCCTATACCATTAGATAGAAACGCAAATACATAAGCCGGTGCAACAGCAGCTATGCCGTATGCAAGCGCTTCGTTCTGCCCTGAATGATCCATTAATCTAGCCATGACCAGGAAAGCGATAATGGGCACGGACGCGGGTATTGCGCTACTAAGGAGGCCTTTTATAAGCCCGGGAAGAGGCTGTGAAGACTCTGTCGCCCATGCTTGATAATATCCTTGAGACCGATACACCAACATAGTGATTAACGCTGTAATCAACACATAGAACCCTGGGTTGGTCATAGGTGCAACCGCCGAATAAGTATCTACGGCTGATTTCATAATGCCATAACCCGTCTCGACTGCAGGAAATGACATGCCAAATTTAAACTGCTCCAGGGCAGATTTTAATGGCCCAATCAGCGAACCGCTTAATGTCAGTACGGTTAACAGGATATAGGGTGCAAACGACATTGACAGTTGCATCGGCGATTTGCGATCGGCAACATTTTTTATCCGGGCGGTTTGCATTGCCGGCCTGTCAGGCATATTGGCAATAGGTTCTGCAAACCGGCGCCAGCGAGATAGTGGATAAAGAGCAAGCATTGCCACTGTTGCAGGAATGAATGCGGATAAGACAGGATCAAATAGCACGACAATAATTTGTCCGATGCCGTGTATAGCAGAGATAATTAAAACCAGCGGCCAGGCATGCTTGATCGCGGGTAAGCGTCCATACATCCATACAACCCAAAAACCGCCCAAAACAACCTGCAACATAAGCAGCATGGCAGTTTGCAAAGCAGTGGAGGCTATCGTAGCGCCATCCAGTGTGACGACTTGTAAAGTAGCCAGCCAGCCAACTGCCATGGTGCCATAGAATTTTGCCCATATATGAGCGATGATCGGAATAGCAACAGCGTAAATCGGCTTAACCCCGATTGCGACTAACAGCGGTGCTACAACGACTATGGGTGTGCCAAAACCGTCAATAGCCTGTAAGAAAGAGGCAAACACCCAACCCAGTGCTATAACGACAAACAGCTCGTTGCGACTAAACTTAACGATGCCTTGACGCAAGGCTTCATAGCCGCCGGCCTGGTCCATGATGTGATAGAGAAAAAGCGCCGGCCAGATTACCAGTAAAATAGAAACTGAATCCCAAATACCTTTAGCTCCAGCGACAGCCAAAACTTCTGGTGGCGTTTTAAAAGCAAAAAAAGCAACCGTGCCAGAGACAAACATACCAATGGCGCCTGCCTGCTGAGCAGTCCAGCGTAACTTGACTAGAAGAAAAGACAGAACAAGCACCGGGGATACGGCTAATAACCAGTACCAAAAATTAATGGGAATACTAGTGTCCTGCATGTTGCTTTCTCCTGGATCTATAGGACGTGGCTTGCGGGTTGGTGAAAATTACCGTAATGCAGAAATTACTGTAATGCTTCACAAAAACTGGACAGTTTATAAAGCAGGCTTTCTGAGTTATTGCCAAATGTTGTGGGCGACATCCGTTCAGGCGGCAATTTCCGTGCTGTTTTTCGGTACTCCGTTTTTGAACTGAGCCCCGGCGATCAATCCAGATCCTCGCAGAAGCAGCCAGTGGTGTTCAGCGCTCTTCGCCAGTTTGAATACCAATGATTGCCCGCGTGACGTACCCCCGGGGTTTAAGGGTTCGAAGCCGCACCGTCGCAAATATCGATTCAATCGGATGGGTAGTAGGAAGGCAAATCCGGCGCTCTGCCGGAAAGTCGTAAAAGGTCAGCAATGCGTCTATATCTTTATCCAGGCATTCAGCCACCTTCGGGTATTTCGGTAGGTCAAGTTTGCACGAATAAATCAAAGACCAGGCGTGCGGTCTCTCGCGTGTCCGTCATTCAGATCTACTGGCCCGGCTTACAAAAATAGTCTGGTTTTGCCAAAATGCAATTTAGGTGCGTCGACAAGTACGTACTTGCCGGATGAACCACCTATTCTGCAAATCTATGCAACTGCTCCCGTTGCTTAAATTTCTTCTGGTAAAATAACACCATATAGTAATTAAATATACATTCCCAGTAGTGTCATTCCCAGTAGTGTCATTCCCAGTAGTGTGATTCCCAGTAGTGTCCGGAGATTTAATTAAATAAATTCAGTTGGTTATCATTTCCCGGCATGTTCAATTATAACACCGTGTTTTTAAGTAATTGATCGAGCGGTGTTTTCTCAAAGAGTATCAGGCTCAGAATTTGTGGAATTGTGCAGAGCGATGCTTCGATCTTGAGATGTTTCTTTACGATGGCGAGCAGGACGTAAATGGTAATCGTAATCCCGATTTGCGTCTTCACGGCGTTCTCGGTGGCCGTAAAATGCCTTGATGCGCAGATGCTGTTTGATCCACTTGAAGAACTGTTCGACCTGCCAGCGGCAACGATAAAACTGCACGATGGTCAGCGCAGGCAAGTCGGAATTGTTGAACAGGAAGATCGGGTCCTTGTTGTGTTCGGCATCGGGAAGTTTGATACGCAGCAGGTGTCCCACCAATTGAGCAAACACCCGTTTCCCTGCGTGCATATGCGGACTCCCGAAGAAAATCAGAAGTCTGGCGCAAGTTGAAACCGATTACGTGGAAATAAGCTATTCAATGAAATAATTCAATGAGTTACTCGGCATCTAAACTTAAATCTCCGGACAGTAGTGATACATTTCCATAAGAAACTAACTATTGTGCGCTGGCACTTTATTTTTACTTTCAGATTGTTTGTCCTGTTTCTTACTGGTTGCGCTGCCGTTGGGCCAAATTATGTGCCACCAGAAAAAACGACTCCAGAAAAATTCAATGCCGCGCTAAGCGAAGATCAGAAAGCCAAATTATCGCTTCCTGAAACTGAGCAAAAAGCGGAAGAGACGAAAACGGAACTCACCAGACAAGTAACCCGCGCAATGTTGGCTGACTGGTGGAACACTCTGGAAGATCCATTATTAACGCGATTAGTTAGATGGGCCATAAGGGGCAATCTTGATCTTCAGCTTGCGCAGTCACGATTGAGAGAAGAACGTGCTTTGCGGGGCGTTGCCAGGTCAGGCCTGTTTCCAACCATAGAGGGAGATGCAGCATTTACGCGAAGAAAAACCAATCTGCAATCAGGTGGTGGTGGTGAAATTGACCTCTATTCCTCGGGCTTTGATGCTAGTTGGGAAATTGATATGTTTGGCGGCATCAGACGCTCGATTGAGTCTGCAGAAGCATCCGTTGAAGCACGTGAGGAGGAATTAAATGCCACGCTGGTGACTTTGGTATCCGGAGTTGCTATCAATTACATTGAAATTCGCGCCTTTCAAGCCCGACTTGAAGCGGCTGTTAACAACCTGGAATCTCAAGAAAGTACGTTACAAATTGTTCAGGATCGGTTAGATGCAGGTCTGACAACGACACTGTCTCTAGAGCAGGCGAAATATAATCTGGAAAATAGCAAATCAGAAATTCCAATATTACAAACAGGTATCGAACAAGGTAAAAATGGTCTTGCGGTGCTGCTTGGGGAGTTCCCAGGGTCCTTGGCAGAAGAATTGGAGCAGTACCAAAAAGTCCCAACGGTGTCAATTGAAGTGGCTGTTGGCGTTCCCGCTGATTTGTTGCGTCGCAGGCCGGATGTCCGACGTGCGGAGCGTGAATTGGCAGCGCAAACGGCACGGGTTGGTGTGGCTACTGCAGACCTTTACCCCAGACTCTTCTTGTTTGGTTCTGTAGGACTGGAATACATTTCTGCCGCCAGCTTTTTTACAGGGCCCGCGGCCGCCTTCCAAATTGGACCGCAAATCAGATGGCCAGTTTTTAATGCGGGCCGTATCCGACAAAATATAAAAATAGAAGATGAGCGACAAAATCAGGCGCTGATTCAATACGAGGCTTCGGTATTAACCGCAGTAAAAGATGTGGAGAATGCGCTGGTAGATTTTGCGAACGAACAAGTTCGTAGACAAGCTTTACTAAAATCCACACAGTCAGCAAAATCAGCGGTTAGCCTGTCGCGCGAATTGTACACTGCGGGCCTAACTGATTTTATCGGCGTGCTGGATGCCGAGAGAGCTTTGTTTTCCTTTCGAGATCAACTGGCAGCGAGTGAAGGAAAGGTTATTTCCAATTTGATTCGCCTTTATAAATCACTGGGTGGCGGATGGAAACCACTGATGGAAGATGCGCCGCAAGCAGTTCCAGAACAGAAGCAGACGCAATTTGAGGAACGTTGACTTGAAAAAATCGAAACCACCAATTTATATTCTTGGGCTTTCTTTATTGGTCATCATTTCTGGCTGTCAGAACGATGATGGTAATTCTGTTTCCCAATCGCAACAACCTGCACTAACGGTAATGGTTACTCCTGTTGTCCAGGAAAAAGTTACCAAAACTCATGAACTGGTAGGCCGCACCGCCGCACTTAAAACGGTCAATCTAGTGGCTCGCGTACAAGGTTTTCTGGAAAAAATGAATTTCAAAGAAGGAGAGAGTGTTAAAAAAGGTGATATTTTATATGTGATCGAGCAAGCGCCTTATCAAATCAAAGTTAAGGCTGCACGGGCGAACGTAACCGAGGCCAGGGCTACTTTACAGAATGCTGAATCTTATTTGCAACGATTAAAAACGGTGCGTCACGGCGGGGTGTCACAAATGGACCTTGATAAGGCCAGCAGTGATTTTCTTAGTGCACAAGCGCGGTTAGCCAATGCCCAGGCCATGTTGGACCAGGCTAAATTGAATCTCAGTTACACTGAAATACGTTCTCCAATCGATGGTCGCATTGGTCTTATTTCTATCAGCGTTGGGAACCTTGTCTCGCCAAACTCCGGCACGTTAGCAACTATTGTGCAAATCGATCCCCTGTATGTGCTTTTTACGGTGAGTGAA
>JBDTHR010000119.1:0-3457 GCA_039936855.1 Nitrosospira sp.
GGCAAAGGCCAGCGCGGCCTGCTGGTAGCGAGCCCCAAGTCGGGAAAAACGGTCATGCTTCAGCATATCGCGCATGCGATCGCGGCCAATCACCCCGATGTCATCCTGATGGTCTTGCTGATAGACGAGCGTCCCGAGGAAGTAACGGAGATGATCCGCTCGGTCAGGGGTGAGGTAATCTCCTCCACTTTTGACGAGCCTGCGGTACGTCACGTGCAAGTCGCCGACATGGTGATCGAAAAAGCCAAGCGGTTGGTCGAGCACAAGAAAGATGTGGTGATACTGCTGGATTCCATCACGCGACTGGCCCGCGCTTACAATACCGTGGTTCCTGCTTCCGGCAAGGTATTGACCGGTGGCGTCGATGCCAATGCGCTGCAACGCCCCAAACGTTTCTTTGGGGCTGCCCGCAACATTGAAGAAGGTGGCTCCCTTACCATCATCGCCACCGCCCTGGTGGATACAGGCTCGCGCATGGACGATGTGATCTATGAAGAATTCAAGGGTACCGGCAACATGGAAATCCACCTTGACCGGCGCATGGCGGAAAAACGCACCTACCCGGCCATCAACGTGAATCGTTCCGGCACCCGCAAGGAAGAATTGCTCATCAAACCGGATGTATTACAAAAGATCTGGGTGCTGCGCAAATTGCTCTACCCCATGGACGATATGGAAGCAATGGAATTCCTGCTCGACAAGATCAAGGCCACGAAAAATAACGCGGATTTCTTCGATTCCATGCGCCGGGTATAGTATTCTCAGAACAAACCGTAGTGTTAATTGAATACGTTGTTGCAACCACTCCCCCGATTATAAGATAATAAGAGTTTTTCCTGCTCCGCAGCTATCTTCTGCCGATCGGGCACAGTTCAAGGACATACGCCATGAAAGCAAACATTCACCCAAATTACGAGGAAATTACCGTTACCTGTAGTTGCGGCAATATATTCCAGACCCGTTCCACCATGGGCAAGCCGTTACATATCGAAGTATGCTCGGTCTGCCATCCCTTCTATACCGGCAAGCAAAAGATTGTCGATACCGCCGGACGAGTCGAAAAATTCCGTCAGAAATATGGAAAAAAGGTCGAAAAGCAACCCGCGGCTTAATATTGACCATCAGTTATCTGCTGAAATAGAGCAGGCAGAAAAAGAGCAGCTTCAAGCTGCTCTTTTTCGTTTTCGCGGGCTCTTTTATTTTCAGTTAATCAGAATAATACGATGAGAATCATAACCGCGTTTCAATTGGCGTTTGCACTCGGCTGCCTGTTTCAGTTCTCTGGTTGCGCCGTAAATCCGGTTACCGGTGACCGGAATTTCACGCTCATGTCGGAAGCCGATGAGATGCGCAAGGGCCGGCAGGCGGCAACCGAGATAAGCAAGATATATGAAATTTATGACGGTCTGCCGGCTTTGCAAAATTATGTTGACGAGATTGGGCAGAAGCTCGCCAGGGAAAGCCATCGCCCTCATCTCGGTTATCATTTCACTGTGGTCGACAGCCCCGAGGTAAACGCTTTTGCCCTGCCTGGCGGTCATATCTATGTTACGCGCGGCATACTGGCTTATCTTAATTCCGAAGCAGAGCTTGCCGCCGTACTGGGGCATGAGATCGGCCATGTCACGGCACGTCACAGCGTGCAGCAATATAGCGCTGCCACTGCCGCCAATGTTGCCGCCAGCGTTGGCGGCCTGGTAGCGGGCATATTTGTGCCACAACTCGGTGGACAGTTGGCACAAGGCGTTCAAAGCCTTCTAGGGGTTACTGGCAGTGCTCTTCTTTCGGGTTACGGTCGCAGCCACGAACTGGAGGCGGATCGTCTGGGTGCGGAGTACCTTGCGCGAAGCGGTTACGATCCACAGGCGATGATCAAAGTCATTTCCGTGCTCAAGAATCAGGAGTTGTTCGATATCGAAGCCGCGGAGCAGGAAGGACGCGAGCCGCGCCGTTATCATGGTATTTTTGCCACCCATCCCGACAACGACGTGCGATTGCAGGAAGTCGTTGGCGAAGCGAATCGGTATGCACAGCCAGGAAAAATCGATGACCGACGTACAGAATTCCTGCGCCAGACCGAGGGCATGATCTTCGGTGATGCCGCCAGCCAGGGAGTCGTGCGAGGAAGCACGTTCCAACATGGCCGAATGGGTTTCGGATTGGCTTTTCCATCCGGTTGGCGTATCCGAAACAAGCCGGACGAAGTTGTCGCGGTGAGTCCCGAGGGGGATGCCATGGTGGTGTTAGGATTTTTGGGTGATCAACGCGGGACTCCAGCCGATCTTGCCGAAGAACGCTTTCGCCCTGCATCCCCTGCGGAAATTCTATCGATGACCAATAACAACCTGCAAGTGGCTGTTGTAACGCCAATCGCGCAGGGGGAGCGACCATTCAAGGCAGCCGTTATTTATCATGAAAACAAGGCATATCTTGTAGCAGGACGAGGCGATTCCCCCGCCGCGTTCGCACGTTACCGGGAAGCCATCTCCGCTACCATCGAAAGTTTTCGTGGGCTTACCGATGCGGAGAAAATATCTGTCAAGCCACTTGAGATCAGAACCATGAAAGCCACCGGTAGCTTGAGTTACGCGGAACTGGCCAAAGAGTCGCCTTTTGGGGTTAACGCCGAGAGTTACCTGCGCTTGCTCAATGGCCAGTATCCCGAGGGAGAACCCGCTTCTGGCCAGATCATAAAAATCATCAGATAACATAGCTCTACGAAGCGTTACCCAAAGTCGACAGGGTAACTTATGCACGCGTAATTCCCGTATCCTGTTTTTTGGCCGCATTAAGCATTTTGCACCAGAAGCGGATAATCGGTAATCACCCCATGCACACCCAGTTCCCGGCAATTGTCGTGCTCGGCTTGGGTGACAGGACCATAAACAAAATTGCGAAAGCCATCCAACGACGCCTGCTTCAGCATGTCGCCGTCCACCACGTCATAATCCCATACGATATGATTGATCCTGGGATTGCCATTACAGTTCAAGTCTGCCAGCAATGAATTCAGGGTTCGCGGCCGATGTGCCAGCAAAAGGCCGCAATTGACCTTGAGCGATGACGCACAGATCGCTACCAGGTCATGGCGAAAAGACGTCACGATTATACGATGGCCAGCCTGGTGCTTCTTGATAACGCTAATCACGGCGGATAACGCCTTCATTGCCTTGATCTCGATATTCCACAAGATGCCGGGAAAATGTTCCAGCGCTTCATCCAGAGTGGGCACCTGGTGCCCTGCGATTTGCTCGATGTCGCCCCGGATCAACTCACCCACCGCTTGTCCGGTTCCTATAATGCGATCATGAATCAGCACCGGCAAACCATCGAGGCTGACGCGCACGTCGGTTTCAATACCGTTCGCGCCTACCGCCACCGCTGCTTCGAAAGCAGCCATGGTGTTTTCGGGGACCGCGTCGTGATAGCCACGATGAGCGATTACCAGCATGATCTG
>JBDTHR010000120.1:0-6971 GCA_039936855.1 Nitrosospira sp.
AGCCATGCAGAAAACGCACGTTGCTCTCTGCATGCCCAAATGCCTTACGGTGATATTCCTCATGCCTGGACGCAACCGCGAGTTGCTCTTCCGTCATATCCACGCCAATTACCCGGCCATGCTCTCCTACGAGCTTCGATAGTACGTAGACGTCGCGCCCGGCGCCGCACCCAAGATCGAGCACGGTCAAACCATCGAGCGATTCCGGCAACACCAGGCCACACCCGTAGTAGCGAGCCAGCACCTCGTCGTGTACCTGCGCCAATATGGGCTTCACATATTCGGGCAAACCAGCATCCGTCCGGCACGCGTTGGTCTGAAGATCGAGCGAAGAGCTCAAAGTTTCTCCATAGTATTGCTTGATAGCGTCATGCATGGCATTCACCTCGTGATCGGAATTAAATTGTTTTGGAGCGATAGCGAGCCGCCAGCTTTTCTGGCGCGACGCCGCGCGCGAAAGCCACCGCCAGATTGCGATTCGCCCAGGTACGCCGCCACCACCCATCGCGATGCCAGCGGCGCGGATCGATAAAAACCGGTTCGCTTAAAGGTAAAAAACGCCCTATCCGACGTAGTCCTTGGACCAGAGATACTTCCTCGAACAGGGGCCAGGGAGAGTGGCCGCCTGCCTCCGCATAGGCCTGCTGCGTCATGAAAAGGCCCTGGTCGCCGTATGGGACGCCGAAACGGCAACGAAAAGCGATAGCCGGTTCCAGCAGTAGTGCTGGCCAGGCGCGCGGCGCATCGAAACGAAAGCGAAAATAGCCTCCGACCGCACCTTGCGCCAATGCGCGGCTCATCGCCTTCAACGGATCGGGCGGCAACCGCGTGTCGGCATGCAGAAACCATAAGGCGTCACCTTGCGCCACCGCAGCACCCGACAGTAATTGCCCTCCCCTGCAGGGTTCACCGGCTATCCAGCGTGCGTCGTGCCGATGGCATATCTTGCGGCATGACTGGCTGTCGGCACCATCCACCACGATGACCTCCAGCGCTCCTTGCGATGGGTTATCCGGCAAGTTCCGCAACTGGCAGAGCAGATCGTCCAGCCTGCTCTCGTCATGATAGCAGGGGATAATCGCACTAAAACTGGACATCGCTTCGCTCCCTCCAGTGGGCCAGATCGCAAGCCAGCCCATGCAGCGCTCGCCGCGCCGGCCGCTGATCCGCATTCAACGCTTCGATCAACCGAATGACATCATCTTCCTCATCCACATCGAAGCATTCTGTCAGGTTAATAACCGATTGTCCCGCAGATCGGCAACGGTTGGCCAGTGCCGCACCAAGACGCGCCGTGCTCCACGGCAAGCCGCTCAACGACGGCCATCTCTGTCGACTCGCCATCAGCACCACGCCGCCATCCGCTGCCGGCTTCAACACGGTATCATAATTCATCAAGGCTTCGTAAACCGCCGCATAATCGGGTGCCGCAAGCAGGGGAGCATCGCTGCCGATATATACCAGCTGTTCCAGCCCACTGCCGCGCAGCTCATGATCCAGTGCGTTAAGCCTCTGCCCGAGATTGCCATTTGTTTGCGGTGCTACACGTATTTTTGGACGTCCTTGCGCCCACGGCAACAGGGCGGATGCCCAGGCATGATCCGCCGGATCCGCAGGAGCGACTATAACCGGGCCGGGCCAGGCACGCGCGTCTTCTAGTGCGCAAGCAAGCAGTGCCTCGGCGATGCGATTCGCCGCCTCTCCACCTACGCTTGCAGCCAGCCGTTGCTTGCCGACGCCAACCGCGGGCCGCTTGCACACCAACACCAGCGCAGCTCCGGTCATGGACGACGGTTTGCCGGAAACGCTAATGTAAATCGCATGATGGATGTTGGCATGAGTTGCTCACCAGCTTCTTTTATCGATACGTTGATGACGTAACAGCCATATTTGCGGACTGACGGACCAGACTACCTGAAGGCGAGGTTTCTTACATCATAGCGAGCATTTGGCGATGAAACATAGTGATTTTCAAGGCTTGGGCTTCGTGTGCTCCGGTAGCCACGTGGCTTGCTCAACAGGAAACCGGCGCTTTACCTCCGGCGGATCTAAAACTTGTATCGGCAAGCCTTACCGCTGCCTGTACCATTGCTCCAGCATCATCAGTATCCAAACCATGGTCCCATGGTATCCGGCGTGCTCATTCAGATGCTGTCCCACCAGCTTATCGATAAAATCAGAGCGAACGATGCGCCTGGACTTGAGATCGCTCAGACTATCCAAAGCAAGCGCCTGTAGTGCCTTGTGCTGTTGTAGCCACACACCAAAAGGCAAACCGAATCCGTGTTTCTGCTTGGTGATGATATCGTCGGGCAGGTATCCCCGTAGCGCTTCCTTGAAAAAATATCTTAATTTTGTACCTTTGAGCTTCAGATGGGGTTCGAGCTGCAGGGAGAAAGCCACAATTTCATCACTGATCAGGGGAAACGCCACTTCCATTCCGGCTAATTCGCACGCCATGGCGACTTTGGGCAGGTCGTTATCGGCAAGCGTAAACTTTCGATCAAAAGCAAGCATGCGATTTATCAGGCTCGATGCGTTGCTCTCATGATAGATTACATTGAGAAGGTTGGCCGGATTGCCCGGATCAACCGTACTCAAAAATTCCGGCGTAAAAACTTCCCGGGATCCATAACGCTCCAGCAGATTATAAGTTTCGGTTCGGGCCGGCATCGGGATCGAGGCCTGTTCGATATAGCTTCGCGCCTTCTGTACCAGCGGCAGCGCAGCTCCGCCGGGCATGCCGAAAACTAGCGGCTCGATAATTCCCTTGCGCATGACGGAGGGGATTTGACCATAAAGGGAAAAGAGATGTTGCTTGGCATAGCGGACATTGCCACCGAACAGTTCGTCCCCTCCGTCTCCTCCCAATATCCTGCTCAGGCCGTCAGCCTTGGCCATACGCGCACAATAGTATGCGGGGACGGCGGACGCGTTGCCGAAAGGTTGATCGAAAATCGCTGCGACCTGGGGAATGGCGCTTACTATGTCATCCGGGGTGACGTAGTACTCATGATGCCGCGTGGAAAAATGTTTCGCGGCAATGCGCGCATATTCCATTTCGTCATAACCGGAGGCATCGAAGCCAATGGAATAGGTGTGTGCCGGCTTACCGGAGACCTCTCCCAATAATCCCGCGATGGTCGAGCTGTCGGTTCCTCCACTCAGGAAAGCACCCACCTGCTGATCCCCGACCACTTCCCGGACGCTTGACCGCAATACCTCCATGAAATCCTGCTTGAGTTCCTGGAAGGGGCGTTTCCGAGTTTCCTGAAATTGCATTTCCCAGTACTTGCGCGTCTCGACGTTTCCCTTTCGATAAACCAGATATTCGCCGGGCAGAAGGCGTTTCTGTCCCTGGTAGATCGTATCCGGCCCGGGCACCATGTGGAAATAAAGATAGTTATACAGACCCTGCGGGGCGATATCGGGCCTGGCCCGCGAATGCAGGTTTACGGCATCTGCCGATGAACCAAAAATCAGCCGTCCTCCATCATTGCGGTAGACGAGCGGACATATGCCCATACGATCGATTGCCAAAATCGCCTCGCAGGTATTTTCGTCCAGGATGCACAAAGAAAAAGCACCCGTCAGATTTTTGAGTGCCTTTTCTCCTCTTTCCCGCCAATCATCCGCCAGCGTTTTTGCCACGCCCTCGGAGCGCGCAAGCTGGCTCAAGCGCGGTTCAAGAAAATTCGCCCGTCCCCATAATGCCAGGAGAAGCCCATCCTTTTGGTAAATGTGCTTGTTGTCACCGCTTGCAGCAATGGCGAGCCCACTGTTTCGTCCCGCAACCGCTTCGACAACACCACCATCGAAGCGGGCAAGGGGACCCGCCATTCGCCTGGCAAGCTGGAGATTTTCGGTAACGGAGCCGTCCTGGCCTGTCCAGCCGCACAACCCACTCATGGTAGATCTCCGGTTTTCTTGAACATCATCTTTCCATCGTTTCGTTAATTTTCTTCAAGGGTTGCGTTCTGGCGTATTTGCGGACGATCAAGCAACTCATCCCAAATAGAACGTTGATGCTGCAGTGGTTTTTAAACCAGCACTTCGGCGGGTGGCGGATGGCTGAGAAATGCCGTCGGGCTTGCGGTCAAACCGTAAGCACCGGATTGCAAAACGACAATCAAATCCCCGGTTTCCGCCTTGCTCATTTCCATGCGGTCCGCCAGCAAATCCAGCGGCGTGCAGAGCGGTCCCACCACCGAGACAACCTCCCTTTCGACACGATTCATCTTGTTGCCTACGACCACCGGGTAATTCTTGCGGATAACCTGACCAAAATTTCCAGAGGCCGCGAGATGGTGGTGCAATCCGCCATCGGTTACGAGAAATATTTGCCCCCTCGATTCTTTTCGCTCCAGCACGCGACATACATAAATGCCTGCTTCTGCTACCAGATAGCGTCCAAGTTCAATCGCCACTCGCACACCGGAAAGTTGCCGTTTTACGTCAGGCATCAGGTGCCGTAAATTTTTACCGACTGCTGCTATGTCCAATGGCTCGTCGCCGGGAAAATAAGGCACACCGAAACCGCCGCCTATATTCAGTAGACGAACCGGGCCAGGTGCATGCCTGGCAAGGGCGATCCCCAGCTGCAAGGTCTTTTCGTGGGATTCCTGAATTGCCGCCACTTTCAGATTTTGCGAGCCACTGAAAATATGAAACCCTTCGAAATCGAGTTCAAGCTCAGCCATTCGAGCCAGCATCGCCGGGACACATTCTGCATCGACGCCAAACGGCTTTGCACCACCGCCCATTTTCATGCTGGAGGATTTGAGTTCAAAATCTGGGTTGACACGGACCGCCACTTTCGGACGGATACCAAAGTGATTGCCCAGATTGGCGATATGCTCCATTTCCTGCTCGGATTCCATGTTCACGATAATGCCTGCGGCGATCGCGCACGAAAGTTCCTGATCGGTCTTCCCCGGTCCGGCAAAACTGACCTGGCGCGGAGGCATGGACGTATCCAGAGCAATTTTCATTTCGCCTGCCGATGCTACGTCCAACCCATCCACCAGACCAGCCATATGCTGCACGACCGCAGGCATGGGATTAGCCTTCATAGCGTAGTGGAGGTGAACTTCGGCGGGAAGGTGCTGACGCAGAAGGGCAACCCTATCCGTAATGCGCTGCCGGTCGTAGGCATAGAACGGGGTTTTGCCTATGCGCTGTGCCAACCGTGTGACGGACATGCCTCCAATCTGGAGGCAGCCGTCGCGACTTGAAAATTGAACCATGGGCGCATGTTTTGGCCGGGTATTATTCATGCGCCGGTCTCCATGAAAGTATTGCGCAATTCCTGGGCGAGCAATTTTCGGTCAATTTTTCCGTTCGGGTTACGTGGCAAATTGCCTTCTTTGCATTCGATCGAACTCGGCAACATGAAAGCCGGAAGATGAAGCTTGCACGCCGCAAGCAACGCGTCCTCGTCGATCCTTGATCCTTCCCGTGGCGTAACGATCAAAATGATGGCCTGCCCCAATACGGGGTGAGGAGCGCCGATGGCAGCGGCTTCTCCCACAAGCTCCGTCCCATAGATCACCTCTTCAATCTCGGTGGGACTGATGCGATAACCGGATGTCTTGATCATCTCATCGCGGCGACCGATGAAATACAGAAAACCTGCTTCGTCCATGCGTACGGTATCACCCGACCACACCGCCAATTCCGGAATCGTCAACCCCGACTGGCGCGAGGGAAAGGGTCTGAAACGCTCCGCGGTTTTTTCCTGATCGTTCCAGTATCCCATGGAAACGAGTGCGCCACGATGTATCAACTCTCCCGGTTCCCCGGCCGCACAAAGCGATCCATCCTCACGTACCACCAGCACCTCTACATTCGGGATGGCTTTACCTATGGAATCAGGACGTACTGCTACTTCCTCGGGTGGAAGAAAGGTCGAACGGAACGCCTCGGTGAGGCCATACATGAGAAATACGTCGGTCTGAGGGAGAATGTTACGCAGCAAATCGAGTGTCGCCCGCGGCATCGCTCCCCCGGAATTGGTGACATAACGCAATGAATTATCCGCCGGCCAGTTCAGTTGAGCCAGTTGAATCCACAACGGAGGCACCGCTGCAAGACCGGTTATTTTTTCGTCCTCAACCGCGCGTATGATATCCCGCGGCAGCAAATAATTCATCAGGACAGCGGTAGCACCGACTTGAAATGCCGTGGTGAGCTGATTGAGACCGTAGTCGAAACTCAACGGCAACACCGACAGAATGCGGTCATCCGGCGTATTCTTCAAGTACTGAACTACGCTGGTTGCCCCCGCCACCAGGTTTCGGTGGGAAAGGACTACGCCTTTCGGCTTACCGGTACTTCCGGAAGTGTAAAGAATCGCGGCCATATCGCTATCGATACTATGATGCGCCTTGGCATGGCCCCGCGTTTCCATCGCGTCGTTCCATGAGATGACGCTAATGCCGGAAGCGACAGGTGCGGGCTCGGCCGAGCCCACTACCATGATGGCATGCAGATCATGGCATTGCGGCAAAATGGCGGCAAGCAGCTTTAACCTGTCGGATGAGGTAACGAGAACTCTGACATTGCAGTCGCGAAGAATATAGGCCACCTGCTCCGGCTTCAAAAGCGGATTGACGGGCACGAATACGCCCCCCGCGGCCGCGGCGGCATATAGCGCAGTAACAGTTTCGAGGCGTTTTTCGAGATAAACAGCGACACGTTCACCCCGCCCAAGCCCTAAAGCGAGCATGGCTGCCCCGGCTGAGCCGATATTCTCAGCCAATGCGGCATAGCTTGTTCGATTTCCCTGATGAACCAGCGCTTCTTTATCGGAAACGTGATCAGCGGTCTTGAAGATGAGTTCGTGGAGGAGATCTGCCATCGGAATCCATGTACGTAAAAAAGGAAGAGTGGAGGATGAGATAAAACGGCGGCTATTTCAGCCCGTGACGGTTCATTAAATCATAAATCGTGGGACGGCTGACGCCTAGCAG
>JBDTHR010000121.1:0-16754 GCA_039936855.1 Nitrosospira sp.
CCGGAGATCAAATTTGCCGTAATTTTTATCGGTGGCGAAAGGAAAATGTACGGTCCCGCACAGTATCAATTCCCTCCTAATGTGACGCACGTGGAAACGCATTATTTACTACACCGGGATAAGCCGCTTAAACCGAATGCGCGCAAAGGCGACCGCACAGCTTTTTCGGAAATGGACGAGCTGCATGCGCACATGCGCCAGTCGTTGACAATGCCAGGTGATAAAATGACAAAGGCGTTTTCCCGCCTGGGTTCCGCCGGTGGCATCAGTCACGAGGATTTTCTTTATAGCGAAGCTTCATGGGAATACATCACCCGGCAGTATCGTGAGCGTTGCACAGAACCCTCATTTGTTGCCTATTTCTGGGCGATACGTGCCATGCATGCGCCCCTGTTCGTACTGGCGGATATTGCGGCAGGACTGCCGCCTATACGTGCCGTACACGCCATCTCGACAGGGTATGCGGGGTTGCTGGGTGCGATGATTCGCCTGCGCCGCAATATTCCCTTCGTGCTGACGGAGCACGGTATCTATACGAAAGAGCGGAAAATCGATTTGGCGCAAGCCACATGGATTAAGGATCACAATGACGATGTATGTAATACCCTGCATGATGAAATGGGTTATATCCGTGGTCTCTGGATAAAATTTTACGAACAGATCGGCCGCATGGCCTACGCGCAAGCATCACCCATCGTCAGCCTGTACGAGGGCAATCGCCTGAGGCAGATCGCAGATGGGGCAGCGGCGGAAAAAACGCTTGTCATTACTAACGGGATCGATCTGCAGCGCTATCGGGTTGCGTTTGAAAAACGGCCTGAGAAAATTCCGCCAGTGCTGGGATTGATCGGGCGGGTGGTGCCTATCAAGGACATCAAGACATACATCCGGGCATTGCGCATGCTGGTTAATGAGCGGTCCGATGCGGAAGGATGGATCGTTGGCCCGGAGGACGAAGACCCGTCCTATGTGAATGAGTGCAAGGAATTGGCATCAAGCCTTGGGTTGCAAAACCATGTCAAATTCATGGGTTTTCAAAACGTGCTTGAAATTCTTCCGCGGTTGGGTTTGATGGTATTGACCTCGATCAGCGAAGCGTTGCCTCTGGTGGTACTGGAGGCGTTTGCCAGCGGTGTTCCGTGTATTGCCACCGATGTAGGTTCATGCCGCGAGCTTATTGAGGGAAACGGCGAGGAAGACCGCGCTCTCGGTGCGGCGGGAAGCGTGGTTTTCATTGCCGATCCCGAGGGAACAGCGAAAGCAGCGCTAGAACTGCTCAATAACACCGAGCGTTGGCACGCGGCGCAACAGGCTGGGCTTGAGCGAGTGAAGCGCTACTATGACGACAAGTTGATGTTCTCATCCTATCGGAATCTCTATGTTAAAGCATTGGATTCGGTGCCGGACTCGGCTGAACAACCCGTGAAAGTAGCTTGAATATGGCCAGTATCGGCTTTGAGATTCGCAAAATACTAGAGCGCGACAGCTATTGGTCGGTATTGCGCGCATACGGCTACGCGGGTCTGGTCAGTGGTGGGCCGTGGGTATTATCCATCCTGAGCATCATGATGATCGGCATTCTTGCCGTCGCGTTGGGGGTCGCTCAGCGCGAAGTCAATGCCTTCCAGATCTGTGTAACCTACCTCATGGCGACTTCATTAATCTGGACTGGCGGGATGCAGTTGATGTTTACGCGATTTGCCGCCGATCGGGTTTATGCGAGCGCCCAGGCTGAGGTATTACCCAATTTGTTCGGTGTCCTTATGATTACCATGGGAGGCGGCTTCCTATGGGCTGCGCCTGCCATTTTCTGGTTTTTTACTGGACCATTTTTCCAGAACTTGTTATTGCTGAGCAATTTTGTCGTACTCAGCGGCGTATGGATTACACTTATTTTTCTGTCCGGAATGAAGGCCTATCGGCGCATAGTCTGGACGTTGGGAAAAGGTTATTTACTCGGCATCGCTGTAGCGCTCGTGGCGTCGCACTGGGAACTGAACGGGTTATTGCTGGGCGTGCTGACGGGCCATGCCTATCTGTTATTTTCATTCCTGCGACACATTGTCCGAGAATATCCCGGGAACTCGCTGCTCAAGTTTGATTTTTTCAACCAACGCCGGAGTTTCTATAGTTTATTTGCTGTCGGTACCCTTTATTATCTGGCTGTCTGGGTCGACAAATTCATATTCTGGTTTGTGCCGTATACTTCCGAGGCAGTCATCGGTCCCTTGCGCGCTTCCATCATTTACGATCTACCCATTTTTTTGGCCTATCTGTTCATTTTGCCAGGCATGGCCGTATTTCTGGTGAGCATGGAAACTGATTTCGCGCAACAGTATGAGCGTTTTTACCGCGCAGTCCGGGAAGGCGATACGCTTATGCATATTGAATATAGGCGGGACCAGATGGTTTACGCCGCCCGGCAGGGAATCTACGAGATTTTCAAAGTGCAGGGCCTGACGGTCGTGCTGTGCCTGTTATGGGGCAGGGAGTTACTGCAGGCGGTGGGCATTTCGCCGCTATATATACATTTGTTCTATATTGATGTCGTTGCAGTCAGTGTGCAGGTGCTGTTGATGGCGATACTCAACGTATTGTTCTATCTCGACGCCCGCCGTGAGGTGTTGATCATCACCGCCTGTTTCTTTGTCATGAACCTGCTGTTTACCTTTGCCACGTTGCACCTTGGCGCGGAAACTTTTGGTTATGGATTTGCCGCCTCGGTAACGTTATCGGCGTTTCTCAGCCTCTTTATCCTTTCACATAAATTCAACCGCCTGGAATACGAAACATTCATGCTGCAGAATTAGCACGATTACCACTAGGCAAGAATTGAACAGGAAACTGTCGATTAGCGGGAAACAGCTTTCTTGAAGTTAAAAAAACAGGCGTTGTCGCAGGTGGTGTGAAAGGCAAGATTTGATTTCGATTACAGCCGGGAATCGATGGCGGAGCCAAAATCGATTGCACCTTTCCTGAACTGTCCCGATTTTACCCGCCTGACAGCGTTCGTCCAACACGAAGCGCGAACCGTGTCAGACTTTGCCAGAGCGGCTTGCGCTGCGCTAATCCGATCAGAAGGCTTATGCCCAACGATCGCAAGTCGACGTCAGGCGTAGCCCGACCTACCAAAGCATTGGATAACTTTCTATTGTTGGGTTACCAAAATCTTTCCGCCCGCTTCCATTAGAATTATTTCTAATGGAAATACTGTTAATCCGTTCACCTCGATAGTCCGAGCCATCGGATACTCGACAGTAATATGCAAACCGCAGCGTGTGATACTCGATAAGCAGTTAAATCACTTTACCTTTCCAGCAATTTTCTTTTGTGTGAAATCCCACCATAGTTTGTTCTCCTTATCCAGTATCATCAATGCCTTTTTTCAAGCATCGGGTTCCACGACGATAATGAGTATGGGCATGGAAAGTCTCTGATCTTCCGCCGCTGCTTAACATCGCATCACGTAATAATCCGAAAATCATATTTCCTAAAATTTACAGGGTGGACTGGCTGGTACTTTTGCTGGTTTCGCCAGGTGGAGTGCCGGCGCTGCGCAAATTGACGAATTTGCTTAAAGTATCGAACCAGAAGGGAGCCCCCATCGATACGGCAAGTATGGAAAGCAGCAGGCCGAACAGCTTGTAAAACGCCCAGCCTGCGTAATCCCACGACAGCTCGGGGTTTCGAAAATATCCGGTGTCGCTGGGGTTAAATGACCATCCTACAGGCAACTTGATGCTCTCTGCCGTTTTAAGAACCGCTTGCAAACCCGGATTGTTATTTTTTACTTCAATGGGGGGCGATTTCACGGACTGAGATGTTGCCCCTTCCATCGGGGGAGCGGGCAGCTCTAAAGCGGGCTGGGCCCTTACGGCATCCTGTGCAGCAGCGACAAGCGATGCGCGCAAGGCATTATCTTTTGAGAGCCGTTGAATGAGCATGACTGTGTCGGCATTGGAAACAATAACCACTACAGTTGCCAAGAAAAGCAGCACGCGCTGGGTCCAGCGCTTGTACCAACCGCCAACCCTTTCCATCGCATTGTCGAGCCAGCCTTCGAGATTCCTCCGAAACGCTTCCGCCTGCTGCTCGACAGCAGCGACTTCGCGCCGCGTTTTGTCTGCAAGGACGAGAAGGGTTTCTTTTGTATCTCCTTCGGGTAGCCTTTTCAGCCCTTCCTGAATATTGCCCAATGGATCGGGAGATTGAGCGGCGAAAGTGCGGGCGAAGGCTAGCGCCTCTTTCAGGGTAGTGCCCGCGGTGAGGAGCAGCCTGGCTTCCCTGGGGTTTTTAGCGGATGCGATTGCGGCACACCGTGCGTCAAGCATTTTAATTGCGGCGTTTATAGTGTCGGCGGTATTTTTAGCCTGTGTTGCAAGGTTGGCAAGGTCGACATCTTCGGGGGCATTTTTGGCGGATTGAATGGCTTTGTCGTATGCCGCCTTTGCCTGGTCCGCGATATTTTCCAGCGCTGCACGGGCTTGCTCTTGCTCGTCCTTCGCCTGATTGGCTACTTCCGCAAGCTGGGGATTGCCAGGCGTTGCGGCTGCTGCTTCGCAGGCTTTTCCATAGGCATCGTCCGCGCTTTCGGCATTTGCGAGCAGATCGCCGTACTTGCCGGCGATAACGCCGCGTGCGCCAAGAATGTCCAGCAACGCCAGCGAGAAGCTCTGCCCGGATATATAGGAGGGTAAGCGGGTCACTTTGTTCGGATTGGAAGCATACTGCGAAATGCCGCCTATCAGTCCGTGGTTATAGACTTGCTGCGCCAACCCGGTAAACTCGGGATCATTCAGAAGATTTTTAATTCCTCCCATGAGGTTTCTTCCCCGCTTGTCGATGAGCGACGCGGTCCCCTCATTAAGAGCCGTGCATATTAGGCTCAGGAGCAAGTAGACGAAAATGATACCGGTTGCCACTTCCAGTATATTTGAGCCGAACATTCATGCCTCCGTCTGCAGGAATCGTGTTATTCATGATTCAGAATAGCAGAATAGCGCTTATCCGCAGGCGCAAGGGTCGGGTTATGCGAGTTGGAAATGAAAGCGAGTCGGGAGGGTCATCACGGCGGAACTCAGGGACAAGCTGCCCCCATAATCAACTGGGTAAGGGAAAACTGCAAAACATGAAACACAATGATGATTCCGCCCTGCGGTTGATCGGTGCCTTGCTGGCTGAGCAAAATGAGGTCTGGCAAGAACGCCGCTCTGGATATGGACGAATTCGTGCAGTGTGCTGGCGAACGCGCCACCACCGGTGATGGGAATATCATCGTTGCCATCACCAGCTAAAACAAAACGTCATTGAACCATGCGAAGTGAATTTACAGCAAAATTTGGACTTGGCTGGAAAAATCCATCTTTGCGTTCTGCTTGTAACGGCGACTTCACTCCTTTCGTGTGTGTTTCGTTTCTTTGACTACCGCAATTCGTCCAACAACTGTTCGAATCCTGAATCAAGTTTCTTTATTTTTGCAAACCGGTTTCATTCGCTGCGGCATCTCCAGAAAAATAATTATTCAGGTACCTCTCGAACGGGATCCCGCTCGTTGTATCCAGTCGTCTCTGTTGTTCCAGCGACTCCTCGACCTGGAAAGAAAAGCATTTCCTTATCGAGGCTTCCAGGGTTTCATTTTGAAAATAGCGTGTGTATTCATCCGATTTTTGCAACACCAGTTCGGTAATCGAAAGCTTCTGGTCCCGCATAGCCGACAGCATTCTTGCTGAAGAAGTCAGTTCGGAGTGACGAACAACGTCTTTTTGTTTGCGTAATGCCCGGCTGTACGGTTTATTGTCATCCACTTTATCCAGAATCTCGCAAATCTCCTGCATATCCTCACATAACTTCAATCCCCAATCTTGCAGAGAGATGGCCTGTCCCTCATCGAACAGCTTCAGTGCTGGATCTCTTCCCTGGTTGGCAACGGATAACGCATTATTGTTAACCTCATCATACTGCTTCAAGTCATGGCCCGAGTTTTCACGAAATAAACAATACAGGCTAAGCGCCTCAAGAAACCGTGTCGTTTCGATCGAAATTCCCGCAGGTTCAAAAACGTCAATATCGAGGGATCGCATTTCAATATATTCGATTCCCCTGCTTCTCAAGGCCTTGAGCGGTCTCTCATTGTGTCTTGTCGGCTGTTTCGGCCGTACAGAGGTGTAATACTCGTTCTCGATTTGCAGGAGATTCGTATTCAATTGCCGATACTGGTCACCTGCCTTTACGCCGATTTTTTCGTAATCCTGATAGGATATCGTTGTTGCGCTGGCTAAATCCCTTATATATTCATCAAGACTATTAAAGGAAACATGAAACATTGCCTGAACCGGATTTACGTATCCAATCTCGCTCATTCTCAGTGATGTTGCAAAAGGTTTGTAATATGAGCTTTCGTCAAATTTCTCCAAGGTATGGGAGCAGGCATAGTGACGGCTGTCAACAAAGCTTTTACTGACCGCCGGGGAAGAGCCAAACAGATAAAGGATGAGCCAGCCGTAGCGCTGCAGGTTCCTGATCATTTTCATGTAAGCGTTGGTGATGAATGATTGCAGATCACCCGTATGCTTCATGAGCTGCTGATATTCCGGCCAGAATTGTTCAGGAAGCGAGTAATTAAAATGGATTCCGGCGATTACCTGCATGCAACGTCCATAGCGGTAACCTAAGCCGCGACGATATATGTGCTTCATCATTCCCACGTTGGAGGGGCCATATTGCGCGATAGGAATCGCCGAGTCCTGTAAGGCACCGACAGGCATACTTGCGGCCAGCAATAATTCGTCATTAATGTTTGCGCAGACGTATTTATGCAAGTCCGTCAAAAAACCCAACGTCTCTTCCCCATTCGATAAGGCTGGCGTGATCAACTCAAGCAATGCCTCGGAATAATCGGTTGTTATGTGCGGATGAGTCAATGCCGCTCCCAGCTCAACCGGATGAGGGGATAGTGATATGGATCCCGTCCGGTCAATTCGAAGGCTTTCCTTCTCGATGCCCTTTAACCCACGGATTAGTAATGGCTGGAGAGATTCGTGGATGTGTGCCTGGCGCTGGCTATGGGATAATGGGCTTGACATTTTATTCTCCGATATTACTGGCAATAAGCAAGCTAGCGCAGCTTATCCTACAGTATTGCAAAATGCAAGTAACTATACTATATTGTTGATTCGCCAATTTTTTCTGTAGGCAAGTTATGAAGCAAATTATGGGGGATGATAATACGACGGAAGCGAAAGTCGCTTTTGAAAGGTCGTGCTGTCCCATCACTCATGCGCTGGATATTTTTGGTGATAAATGGACGCTGCTTATTATTCGGGATTTGATTCTAGGCAAGAGTCGCTATCTGGAATTGATATCGTCAGCCGAAAAAATCGCTTCAAATATCCTTGCCGACAGACTGAAAAAATTGGAAGCCGCCGGCCTTATTACACGACAAGTCTATCAGCAGAAGCCGGTACGCTACGAGTATTTTCTGACCGAGAAGGGCGAGAGTCTGAAGCCGGTACTGGTAGCCATCATCTCATGGAGCAGGAAGCATCATCCCGATACTCAAATATTTCCCGCAGTCGAGCTACGCTAGCAACCCGCCGGGCTTGAGTTCGGCTGTGGTTTCTCATCATTGATGACTGGCGTTCTGGCGCAAGCAACGGCAGCGTTGTTTTGATGGCATACTCGATATCCGTCATTCCAGACCGTGAGCCCGCCAACATTTTCGGATAGGCTCAGCCTCAGCCTCAGCCTCAGCCTGGCGGCGACCTGGGCAACTTTGGCAGACTGGCACAGTCTCATCAGTGAAATCCTATAGATCAGCAGACAGCGGTCCATGAGACGACTTATTCTAGCGACATTTTTATTTGCTGCCGGGCTCGCCAATGCCGTAGAGGCAGTACCCGCCGCGGCGCCGGTTGACGTGCCCGACACCATGGCGGAGCGGGTTAAGCCCTGCGTAGCCTGCCACGGCCTCGAAGACAGGGTAGGGCGAGACGCCTACTATCCACGTATCGCAGGCAAGCCAAAAGGATATCTTTTTAACCAGTTGCGCAGCTTTCGGGATGGGCTGCGTTATTACCGGCCTATGACCCTGCTGCTCGCAAATATGACCGACCAGTATCTGCTGGAAATGGCTGTCTACTTTTCCGAGGTTGAACAGGCTTTCCCGCTACCCGAGCGCATGGCTGCGTCACCAGCCCAGATCAAGCTCGCCCGGCAACTTATCCATCAAGGAGATTCCGCACGGCGGATTCCCGCTTGCGTTCAGTGCCATGGTAACGAACTGATGGGTACGGCGCCTTATATCCCGGGTTTGCTGGGTCTTCCGCGCGTTTACATGATTGCCCAATTCGGCGCCTGGCGGAATGGAGGCTTGATACGCGGGCAGACTACGGATTGCATGTCGGAAATCGCAAAGCAGCTTACTACCGAAGAGACGAACGCAGTCGCCGCATGGTTGGCTGCCCAGTCCGTTCCGGAGAATAGTGGCCCGGCGACGACGCTTCCGGTTGAAATGGCGAGGCGTTGCGGTAGTATCGTTCAAAGCGCTACTGTTCAATGAAACGCAGGATCGTTGTCGTAATAGTCTTACTCGTCGGCCTGGCGGGTCTCGCTGTCATGGGTACCTCGTTTACACTGATCGGTGTGCCGCCTCAGGGAAAGGCAGAAAATGCCGCGAAGACGAAATTCACCGAGCAATCGATGGTTCGCGGTGCCTATCTTGCACGCGCAGGTAATTGCATGGGATGCCACACAGCCCAGAGTGGACCGGCTTACGCGGGAGGTCGTAGCCTTTCCACACCCTTTGGTACATTCATCACGACTAATATTACCCCGGATAAGGAAACCGGCATTGGGCACTGGAGCGAAGAAGATTTCTGGAAAGCACTGCACGAGGGGAAGTCACGCGATGGGCGGCCTTTGTACCCGGCATTTCCTTATACCGAGTATACAAAAATTACGCGCGAGGATTCTGATTCGATTTTCGCCCATCTGCAGACGCTTGCGCCCGTCGCGCAACGCAACCCGCCCAGCCAAATCAAGTTTCCCTACAATTATCAATTGTTGTTGAGTGTCTGGCGCGCCGTATACTTCAAGCCCGGCGTTTATCAGCCTGACCTCGGAGAAAGCGCCGAGTGGAATCGGGGTGCCTATCTGGTGCAGGGGCTCGGCCATTGCAATGCCTGTCACGCGGAACGCAACCTGCTGGGCGCTACGGTTGGAGATGATGCGTTGGGAGGCGGGCAGATCATGGGTTCAAACTGGTATGCGCCCTCGCTGACTTTACGCGCGGAAGCAGGCTTCGCCCATTGGCGGATCGACGAAATCATCCAGTTGCTCACAACAGGTGTCTCGCCACAGGCGACTACCTCGGGACCCATGGCGCAGGTTGTCATGGAAAGCCTCCAACATCTGACAAACGAGGATGCGCGTGCAATGGCCATCTATCTACAGTCATTGCCTGAAAGCAATTCGCTTGCCGTCAGCAAGGGTCCAGCCATGACAGAACAAGTGCAGGCCTGGTTTCGGCAAGGCGCCACGATTTATGAGAAGCACTGCGAAGGTTGCCATGGGGCTTCGGGTCAGGGCGCTCCAGGTGTTTACCCGCCTCTCGCGGGAAACCGAAGTATTACGATGAACCCGCCGATCAACGCAATTCGCAGTGTTCTAAATGGGGGTTATCCTCCAGCTACCATGGGTAACCCGCGTCCTTACGGTATGCCGCCGTTCGCCCAGACGCTGCATGATGGTGAGGTGGCGCTCGTATTGTCGTATATCCGCAACGCGTGGGGTAACCATGCGAGCCTGGTCACGACAGTTCAAGTTGACAAGAGCCGGGACGGTATGACACTGAAATAACGTTCAATATGCCTGAAACCTCTCGATTGCCGCTCTCAGCCTTGCAACGTAAAGAAGAGGTTGTCTCTCGATATTCCTCGCTCAATTGCCGCCAGGCAACCCCTGCATGCTCTTCAGAGGGTCATGCCTGCAGTAGAGGTTCGTCCGCAGGATCGACGATTGGATCTCCCGGCGTTGGATCAGGGTCATACGGTCGAGGATCTACCGGCTTGTTCGGGTCGAAAGGTTGGGGATCTTTTCGTGGTTTATCGGGATCAATGGCGGGAGGAGGGTCCTGCACCGGTTGACCAGGGTACGGCTCATGCCCACGAATCCGACCGGTTCTATACAGCCCGGTTTGAAGGTACTTTGTCATGGTGATGTTCTCACTGAACATATCTTGATGATTACGCGCCTGCCAGCAGCGTAATCAAGTTATCCGGGGTGAACTAGCGCGCGCCGGCGCCGAGGTCACGCTTCAATTGACCGCGTATCTCTCCACTCTTGTTCGCATCGCTATGAACGTTAACGTAGAGATTTCCTGCCTTGTAGGCGTCGAATTGGGCGTCGGTCAATTTTGCATCATCGGGAACAGACCATTCGTTGTCGGAACTCTTCTTAAGCGTGATAATATCCGGACCGTTTTTGCCCACCGCTCCCTCATGAATATGCGCGCCTGTCCCCTTTATGTCGGAAGTGGTTATCTTGCCCTTGACGGACCTATCGTCCTCGACCGTTATCGTACCGCTGCCGGACGCCGAAGTCTGGACGGGGGGTACTTCCTGATCGCCGCTCAGATTGACTTTGATTTCGCCAGCGGTCGCGAATCCTATGCCCCCAGCCAGTGTTCCCGCTATTAACGCAACAATGGCCAGGGTGGATCGTGTACGGTGAACTGTATTCATGGGGTGCCTCCTTTAAAATAATAAATTATGGATTGTGATCGCTTTCTCAACTGGCTTGTGGCCGCCGATTTTCCCCTTTATTGCCTGGTTTTATTTGAATGTGCGCGACCTCAATATGCATAATGCTAGCCGTGAATTAATGATGAGTCCGTACGGTAGCGCACGTATAGTAACGCGTCTCATTCTCATTTATACTAACCGGAGATTTAAGCGGTAATTTCCTGAAAGAGGTCGAGTGGAAATGGTATTGAAACCGAAAATTGTTCCTGGCAGTACTTCCTGGTGCGCTACTTTCCCGTGACAGCTTTAATGCTTCTGCTACAGCCGGAATGATTGCCGACCACCGAAACCCTACTTGACCGGAATGGGATTGTTGCTGGCTACGGGGACAGCGGTAATACTGTTTTGCGGGCTGCCATCAATCAATTTATCGGAATAGGCCAGGTAAATAAGCGTGTTGCGCTTGGAATCGACGACGCGCACGATATGTAGGCGCTTGAATAAAATAGACATGCGTTCGGTGAATACATCTTCCTGTTTTGGAATTTTCCCCGAAAAATGGATCGACTCGCTTACTTGCCGACACGCAATGGACGCCTCTGCTCTATCCTCCGCCAGACCCACGGTACCTTTTAAACCGCCCGTCCTCGCGCGCGAAACATAACAGGTTATACCGTGAACCTTGGGGTCGTCATACGCTTCCATGACCACGCGGTCGTCCTTTCCCATCCACCGGAAAGCAGTGTCCACTTCGCCGATGAGTTCAGCTTGTACGGGCGTGCAAAACGCAATACACAGTAGTGCCAGCGCGACCGTTTCCACGGATAATTCAGTTTTCAGCATTTCTCCTCCTCACCAGGTTATTTTCATATTAGTGCGCTTTCTTAGGCATTCATGTGGCGCAGGCAAATAAGGAGCATGTTTGTCTGTCCATTCGGCGGTTCATTGACAACGGATCTTCAACCACGTTGGTCAGGTTGTCTCCGAGCGTTCCTGATTTATAACCAGCACGTCGCAGGTTGCTTCCTGAATCACCCGCCTTGTGACACTGCCCAGCATCATATCTTCCCACGCGGATTGTCCGTGTCTTCCAATGACGATTAGATCAGATTCAAGTATTTCCGCTTTTTCCCGGATTACAGTCGGTGCGGAACCCAGTTCGATAAGCTGCGACAGCGAGTCACCCGGGGCGTCGAATCCAGAAATAAGTTGCAGCATCTTCCTGGTCTTTTGCGCCTTCACCCGTGCACGGTAAGCTCGAATCGCCTCATCGCTTACCTGATGAAAACGCAGTTTGGATTCAAGTGGCACCTCAAAGGCGTGTAGGGCGGTAATTTTCGCGTGTGGGGCAATGCTCATGGCCATCTCTATTCCTTGCCTGGAGGATTCCGAAAAATCCACTGGTACCAGTATCCGTTGATATGGGATCTGAGGCTCCTCCTTGACAATTAATAAGGGCTGAGTCAACTTACGCAGTACTTTATCGACGGTGGAGCCAATAATCAGATTTCGTATAAAACCGGCACCGTGAGCCGCCATTACGACCAGGCCTGCATTCATATTTTGGGCGTAACGGACAATCTCGGTGTGAGGGCGCCCCACATTAAGTGCTGTCGTTGTCATCTGAATTTGGTATTTTTCAGAAAGCTTATGTTTGATTCCAGCCAATTCCGAGCGCGACAGCTCCATCAGCCGCGGTTCAGTATCCAGCGCGGGCTGGTCCAGATACCGTAGCGCTTCCAGTGCAAGATTATCGATAACGTGCAGCAGATGCAGTGATTCGCTACCTAATTCCTGGGCCAGCAGGGCGGCCCGCGTTTCTGCACGACTCGCAAATGGAGACATGTCGGTAGCTGCTACTATTCGCTTTATTGGATACAAATGGGGTTCCTCCAGGAAACGGATCAAATCAAATTCTTGAATTGGAATTGGACCCAAAGCCATGCCGGACTGGGCTTTACGCAAAATATTATGAGACATTTATGTCGTTTGTTTAATTGCACCCGGTTGTTACTTGAGCTGGCGCGGTTAAGCGCGACTAATCCTTCATTATGATAGAGTCGGTGGACCTGTTTGACATCGATTTACCCGCCTTCCTCCTCCCTGTTTGTGCAATACATGAATGCGGCGGTTGCCGAAGCGCGGGCCCTGCCTGGCAAGCAAGACCGTGCGCCTGTGCAACTGCTGTCGCAAAAGAAAGTCAAGATTGCAGATTATCCCGGTATGGGACGGCTTGACGCAGGTCTGTGTCAACGCCCCGTATACTTTAAAGGTGCGCGGGTTTTCTCAAGGTGCTGCTGGCAAACGATACAACGCTTAACGGTCGGGTAGAGCTCAAGCTGCCTGTAGTCGATGACCACCCCGCAGTCGATGCACACGCCATAAGAGCCGGGCTTGCCAGCCACCGCTCCGCCGCGACGATGTCGCGCACCTCACCCACATCCCGGACGATTTTGGCCTCGGCGATGTCACGCCGGAGGCCAGCGACGTATTCGTCGCCCGCATCGACCATCTCTCCCAACAGTTTGGCATAGCGCTCGTTGCTTGAGCGCGCAAGCACACTACGTATTTCCTCGAGCAGGCGGGCTTTACGCTCCCCGATGCGTTCGTTCAGCTGCGCGAGTTGCTTTTTGCTCAGGCCGTTCATGATGCTTACTCTATCATAACCTTCGCTGTAAACCATTGATCTACGGCAGCATTCGTCATCGTTCGAATGGTAGCATGTATGTTATCAAGGCGCGAGAACATAAGAACATGACATGTACTCGACATCTATCCTGGCGTTGGCGAAAACATGACGCGTTAGAACAAAGCAGGCGATACAACGGCCAAACGCACTTTAATTTCGCTCTCGTTAAACCTCCCTGCCCGTTCAAGACGGGATATGAATCGTGTTTATGCTGTCTCATGTACACGTATTTCGACATACAGGGTAGGAACCCCATGGTATGAAAGCATCGCTCAACCCTGGCCTTTACTCGTTCTGATGGTCGTCGCATTTCTTCTTCATATATTTGGAAGACTTTGAAGAGTAAGCTCTTACAAAAGCTAAGCGGCACAGGAAGTGCGACCACCATTGTCGAATATGGGGTTATATGTTCAAACCGTCGAAATTGTTCTGGTGCCGGCAGAAAATTAAAACGAACCTCTCTTGCATGTAAATTTAATCTCTGTGGATTAATTCACAAGCTGGTTTGAGCCTTCTGTAGACAGTTGGGGCGACAACCGCGAAAAGCCTTGGCTGAGTCAGTCAACGGGTTGTACGACGCGGAGCCGAGTCATTGCCAAACGCCAGGAAAAACCAGGGCTGCGGTAACCCTGGACTGGGGTTCCTGGTTTAATCATGATCGGTTAGTCGCAGCTATCCGTTGAATTTCGCCGACTGAAGCTGGGGTAAACTATTATCAGCAACTGGCCGAAAAGGCTGCGGTAGAAACCTACCTTAAACCAAACAGCCTCCATGAAACTTGAGGCGATTCATGCCGGTGAGTTATCGGCACGCTATTGCAAAGAGGAGCCGCAGATGAATATCCATATAAAACGGGTTTATGAGCCGTTCGAGAAAGTAGATGGTGTGCGTATCCTGGTAGACAGACTTTGGCCCCGGGGGCTGACAAAAGAGAAAGCAAGCGTCGATATCTGGCTAAAGGAAATTGCGCCAAGTACGGATCTTCGAAAGTGGTTCGCCCATGACCACGACAAGTGGACTGAGTTCAAGACGCGTTATCGGGCGGAACTAAAGGAAAACGATAAGCAGGTCGCACTGCTCAAGGAAGAGATAAAAAAGGGAAAAGTCACGCTGTTGTATGGCGCCAAAGACGAAGAATGCAATGAAGCCGTTGTCCTTCAGGAGTTTCTGGAGAAACTCTGAACGGTACGGGTTTCAGATCGTGCGAAGAGGGGATCTCTCTTGGGTAACCTCCCCGGTTTGTCTTCCTTTGGTTTCTGGGAAACCAGGTCACTGAGCAAACCACCAAACCATAACAACAACAGCCGGCTTCAGGATTATTCCTGCTACAGCCATCCGGCACCGATTACCGGGTACGCGAACCATCCTATCTCCCGAGCCAGTTTGCGCGGAATGGGTCGTAAGAGGCTGACGACAACGGTCGCGTGGCTATTCCGGTGGAGGTCATCGCTACTGCTGGAATTATCTAAAATGGCATCTATGACAGCTTTTCGTCAAACTTGAGAGCTTTTTCCAATTGCAGGCAACGTTATGGCTGTTTGGTTTGTAAAGAAAGCGGTGCATCGGGTAAAGCGGAAATATAACGAAGTGCGGTCGCGCTGGGGAGGAAACAATAAGCTGCGCCACGGCAGGTAACAAAACGGGAAAGTCCGGTAAGCTCGACCGGACGCTTCTGATTTTCCATGGGAATGAGAAAAGTTGCGCCTGAGGTCGAATTATTCCCGATAACGGGATCCTTGGTATTGCGCAAGCCTGGCGCAAAGCTTCCATTATTGCTCCAGTCGGACATCAGAAATTCGAACTGATCCTTAAGGCTTACACCGATAAACAGACCCAATAACCCACGCTCGATTCCATCATTGGGATTAGCTGGATCATAAACGGGACCATAGGGAAGGCCGCGGCGGACAATGCGATGCTTCAGGCCGCCATTTCCGGCCACTACGGAGCTGCGCGGATTCATGCGGCGGATATGGGATCCCAGCGGGCACCGGTAGCCGCGAGCATCATCGAACGCATCCGGTACGCTGTCGCCGGGAACGTAGTCGAAACTATTGCGCTGCTCCAGAGGGATTTGTTCGCCCGCGGAATGAGGCGAAAGGGAAAGTGGAACGCCATTTCGCCAGCGGCCGCAGAGCTTGGCAGCAATCAATTCCGGGTCCAGCCCGGTTTGACTGGCCGCTTCTGTCAGAAATTGTTCGAAGCCGTGGCAATCCTGGGCCAGAATGCGAAAAGCCGCAAAGCTTCCGTTTTGGCCAAGCGCGGCAGGGGCAGGCACGGGATAACTAAAGTCGGCATACTGACTGGGATAGCCGAGAAGGAATTCTCCAGCCGGCGCTTTTGGCAGCACATCCGGCATCGCTGCAGGAAGCCCGCCATCGATAGTCGGTTGCGCGAAGCCATCGCGATATCCGAAATGTGCCTTGCTTTCCGGCAGGCTTCTGGCTTCATGCAGGGAAAGCTCGGACATTGCCCCGTGCGAATAAGCTGCCCTGAGTTGAGTGGTAACCTGCGCCAGCATATCCTCCGATTGAGTGAAAAGGATCAGCAAGATATGAAGGTCAGGGCTGGCGAAATGATCCTTCCAATGCTCCGGACTGCTTTCCCTTGTATCTCCTACCCGTTCAGCACGGCCTGCGGCGCCTGCCACGAATTCATCCGGAAAGGATGCAAGCGAGGAGGCGGGGAGTCCAAGTGCGGCAAGGCCCCGGTAGGTAAGTCCGACATTAAGGCAATACTGCGGTTTTACCATCCAATTCGTGGCGGTAGCGAGCTTGGGCGCAACATCGGTAGTATTGGCATGGCCACCCTCAGTGCCATTGACCAGTCCGCCCAAAAATCGTCTGGCAGGCTCCGCTCGCGCCACCTTCAAGGCAATTACGCGCAGGATCGGCATCGCATAAGTGCGGAGAATGAAACCCTGGATGTCTTCGTATGGCAAATCAGGCATTGTAAAAAGGAGAGTTACAGGGCTGCGCTCAAGTCTGGCTGAGCGCAGCCTGGATATCCAGTACGGTTGCCTGTGGGTAGGCGCTGTAGAAAGGTGCGATGCCGCCGAGATCGTTGGCCTTTATATACTCCCCGAAAGCGCCGCGATTGCGTTGAACAGGCAAAGGCGGCGCGTCCTTCATGTGTTGGAGAAGCACGTTGAACACGGCGCCGATCTCGTCGATGAACTCATTGAGGTAATCGTCAAACGAGCCGTCGTACGTTGTAATTATCGCCAGCTTGGTATTGTTTTCGAGAAACACAAAGCGCGCGAAATGTACGATCCGGAGCTTATCGAGCGCCACCCAGATGGGGTTTTTTTCTGGCGGTGCCGATTG
>JBDTHR010000122.1:0-9379 GCA_039936855.1 Nitrosospira sp.
ATGCTGGAGCGCGCCAAACCCCGGATCGGCAACCTGCACTTGGATCTCGTTCGTGGCGACAGCATGGCTCTTCCGTTTGCGGGCGCTTCCTTCGACTATGTGGTGTTGCATCTCATTCTGGCGATTGTTCCCGATGCGCGTTCCTGTTTGAGAGAGACGGCGCGGGTACTGAAGCCCGGCGGCCGCGTGCTGATACTCGACAAGTTTCTCAAGCCAGGCGAAACCGCGTGGCTGAGAAGAACGCTGAATCTGCTGTCGCAGCATATTGTTACACGGCTTGACGTTATATTTGAGGAGGTGTTGGAAGGTGTGCCGGAATTGAAAATGGAAATGGACGTGCCGGTGCTGGCGGGCGGCTGGTTTCGTAGTATTCGTTTGATCAAAGACCTAAAGGATGCCGAATAGAAGTATTCTTTATACGATGACGAAGCCGCTACCTACGTTTTTCAAATATTTATCGGGAGTTCCATGCGTCGCATTGCTGCTTTCGCTGCCGCTGCTGTATTCACTGTCACGCCGGCGCAGGCGTTCGACGTGAGGAGCCCAGGGCCGGGCTGGACGGAGGCTTATCACACCAGCGAACTTACGATTTTTATAAAGGACGTGGATGAGGGTCGTAGAATTGTGGCGATTGCCGAGGTGGAAGCCCGGCCCGAAATCGTTTTCAAGGTTCTCGGCGATTTCGAGCATTACCCGGATTTCATGCCTTATGTAAAAGAGTCACGCATACTCAGTCGCGAGAGCAGTAGCGAGGTTATCACTTATGCACGCGTAGCACCCCCGTTTGTAAGTGAGCGCGACTATCTGCTCAGGGTCAGGATGGCGCCCGGTGCGGCCTCCCACAGTGGCGTGTTCAAGATCGAGTGGGAGGCGGTTCCCGAGATGCAGCCCGAGGTCGATGGGGTCGTACGCATCAAGCTTAACGAAGGTTCATGGCTTGCGGTGCCGCTTGATGGCGGCACGCGCACGAGCCTGACCTACACGTTGCTGACGAATCCCGGCGGCCTGATCCCCGACTTTGTCGCAAACAGGTCGAATACGATCGCAATACCTGAACTTTTCAAGGCTGTAAGGAAGCGTTCCGTTCAAGAAACGAATGCGAAAATGAAGTAAAAGAAAAGAAGTAAACTGTGCCCGCCGGTGATGCAGTCACCACTCGGATTGAACGAATTGCATCGCGATCGCTTATGCGATCTGTTTGCAGGAGGTATGGCTCTGATGGAATTGTTGAGGCACCCGATATGTTTGAGCTAAAAATCCTTCTTCTTTTCCTGGCTACGGCTGTTGCGGAAATTATAGGCTGCTATCTTCCTTATCTCTGGCTCAATCAGGGGCAGAGCGTCTGGTTGCTTATACCCGCTGCGGCGAGCCTCGCATTATTCGCATGGCTTCTTACTCTCCATCCCACAGCTGCAGGCCGCACCTACGCCGCCTATGGGGGTGTCTATATTTTCGTTGCGATTCTCTGGCTCTGGGCTGTCGATGGCGTCAGGCCAACAGCGTGGGATTTAGCGGGGTCTCTGGTGGCGCTTGCCGGCATGGGCATTATCATGTTTGGGCCAAAACATGCATAATCCAGAAGGGTGAATCACTTCTCCTGCCATCGGTAGCCTTTCGATGGCCATGACTCGGTTGACTTTGTACTATGCTTGAAACCTGCAATTTTTTTCAAAATTGTTTATGAGCCGGTTCCAAACAGGGCGCAAGCTGGAAGCCTGAAATCTTCTCTACAACTGCCTGATGACCGACCCTATGTTTCAGCGAACGATGATCACAAGAACAAAAAATTTCGTAAAGGAGAGAAAAAGATGATCATGAAAGCAGGTGCCGTGGTATCCGTTCTTTTTCTTGTCGGCTGCTCAGCGATTTCAACGACGCCGGAAGGAAGGTCCGTTGAGCTTCTGACTGAAAAACCGACCGGCAATTGCAAACCGCTTGGCGATGTCGTCGGTTCTCAGGGCAATTGGTTTACCGGCGACTATACATCAAACGAGAATTTGCTCATCGGCGCCCGAAACGACCTGCGCAACAAGGCATCTAAAATGGGCGGAAACTACGTCTGGGTGCAAGACTCCAGTAATACCAATGCATGGGGCAGCAAAGGCACATCAAATACCACGGTCCTGGGTGTTGTCTATCGCTGTGAGTGAGCGATAACGCTTGCGTTTAAGGTACTCTTATCCTGTTTCGTTTGAAATGGAGGGTGTCGAGGAAGATGTCCAGCAAGGTCTACTACAACAGCGCATGCCCCGTTTGTGACGCGGGAATCAAGGATCAACGCAAGCGCATGGAAGCGTGCGGTATCAAAGACATCCAGTGGATCGATGTACATGCTCATCCGGAAGCGGTAGAGGAAATAGGGGCGCCGCTTGAGCAGGTGCGGGAGCGGCTCCATGTCAGGAGTGCGGATGGCAAGCTAAGTGTAGGCGCCGATGCGTTCGCGCGTTTGTGGTCACAGACGCCGGGTCAACGCTGGTTGGCAGCATTATTGCGTTTACCGGTATTCCGGCAACTTACGCAGTTGGCTTACAATTTGTTCGCCCGCCTGCTGTATCGCTGGAACCGTGCAAAGAGACACTGGTAATGTTCACGCCCAGGCGTGAACGTGCCTAAAAGGTGGGCTTCTTCTCTTTCGAATCAAGATCCATTCTTCGATAAATAGGTGCTCTTGCCATCGGGCCATTCTCGCTCGTGGATGCGAGAACCTAATCCCTGCTGCGCCATGTGACTGTGGCGAGCCCGCTATTCTGATGTCGCTCCGATGTTGAAGAAGCGATTACTGATTCTGCCGCGTCGATGTTCAAGGGAAGTGTTCTTTTCCAAATAGCGGCCGACGAAAGAAATGAAACTGAATTAATACCTATATCAGTTTGGGGCGTGTGACAAAGGTTTGAAGCACGGCAGGGCCGCTGGCAGAAAAATCTGAAATACTTCCGTTCCGGCTCATTCTTCATGAAGCACTCGCTATGTGGCTAAACGCACGGTCGCATCCGGAATTAAATGCAAATATACAAATGAGTTTAATAGCTCATGGTGTGCATCTACCCGGCACGTGTTGACAGGAATGGAATCATCAGTATCGCCTCAAAAAAAAGGTCATGAATGGATAGCGAAGTTTCTACACTTTTCGGAGTAAAAGTACTGATTGTGGACGACGAGTCGGATGCTCTGGAGTTTACCAAGCTTATGCTGACTCTTAACCACGCCTGTGTGATTGCGGCTGGCAACGCTGCCGACGGATTGGAACAGATACGAATACACAGGCCGGATGTCATCGTCAGCGACATTGGCATGCCCCGCGTGGATGGCTACCAATTTATTCGCGAAGTAAGGAACCTGTCTGCTCGTATGGGTGGACAAACCCCTGCTGTTGCCCTTACCGCATTTAATCGCGCGGAAGATAAAGTAAGAGCGATCAATGCCGGTTTCCAAAAGCATCTTGCGAAGCCCTTCGAATTGCGTGTCTTAATAGACGTGATTGCAAGCATGACAGGAAAAAACAAGCTGCTAAGCGGATGATCTTGCATTCCTGCTTCATGACCTGTCACGATCGTCGGTACCTGTATTTTATCGATAGGGAGAGACAATATTTAACTCATCCAAAGTGACATTTATTTCGAGGTGTTGACCCCGGGGCCCGCCCCCGTTTTGTGCTCAAGTGGGCGGTCTCAGGGTCTGGCTCATGGCGCTATTCATTGAACGTCCAGGCCCCCGCAGGAGCAATGGCACCGTTTTCGATCAGGTAGGCGCGCGCCAGTACGGCGCCGCCGATTATCATTGTGATGCGGGAAAAATCTCTGCCCGAATGGTCAAGTACGTAACGCAGCTTGATCCCTGGTTCAGTCGCAAGTGTTTGCGCAGGCATGTTGCGGTTGTCTGCCGGTTTTGGTGAAAATGCCGCGCCAAAGGTATCGTGTGGCATGATCGGGGATCTTTCTGTCTTTTCAGACAGCGCATACCCCTTGGCGCGCAACCGGTCCGCTAGCAGCGCCCCAAAACTCTCGGGGTCGGACACGATCAGGCTGAATTGCGTTTTGGCCGGCGGATAGAGTCGCGCCAGTTGGTTGACGGTATCGGTAGCAATTTTTTCATCGAGAGCGGCGAAGGGATTGTTTCTGGTCAAGGGCTGGAATGCACAGGCGCCAAGACATGCGCACAACAACGCGATAAGCAGGATACGCATCTTTATTTCCTTTTTTGAATGGTGAAGCGATCCTGGTTGAAGCTGACGCGCGACCACGATGGCCCCGTTCACATACTGTCAACGAAATGGTGATTGCCTTGCCGCCGGTAGTTCACCCGGACCGACTCCTCGTCGGAGAACAGTCTTCCATCCTTTCGCACTACCAGCAGAATCGGTGTTTCTGATTGGCTCACGCTGGTGGGCGCCTGGATAATTGTCTTGACGCCATCTCTGCAAACGCGTGGACGCAGCAACGACAATGATAAAGTCCTGATCACAGCCTTTTTTCCGGTTCACTGGAGACACTGCGATGGCTTGTCCACTTCCACGACGCAAGGAACGAATTTTGTCTGGCTGCCGATATATATCATGATGCGTACCCCAGCCAGCGCAATGATCTTGCCGATTTTTTTCAACTTCGAAGAATCATTAGTAAATCGTCACCGTAACTTTCCAGTTTCCTTGAGCCGATACCGGGCACTTCGCGCAGTTCATTTTCGGTCTTTGGATGCAGACGCACCAATTCCGCCAGTGTTGCATCGTGAAACACGACATAAGCGGGAACGCCGTGGGTCTTTGCCGCTTCGGTTCGCCACGCTCGCAGGCGCGTCCATAGTGCACGAGTCGGGAGATCAAGCGTGGCGAATTTATCTTCACGCGCGGCCTGGGTCTTGACCGTAGCCTTCCTGCGCTCTGGCTGCAGGCGCAGACGAACTGTTTGATTTCCAGTCAGCACTGCACGGCTGGCTGCGGCGAGCCGTAACGAACCATGACCTTCACTGTCTGCGGTTAGCAAGCCGAGCGCCGCCAGTTGGCGGAATACTGCTCGCCATGCTTTTTCATCCAATTCCCTGCCAATACCGAAGGTGCTGACCTTGTCGTGAGCCCATTGCCTCACGCGCGCGGTATCGTTGCCGCGCAGCACGTCAATCAGATGCCCGGCACCAAAGCGCTGGCCGGTGCGAAATGCACACGACAACGCCTTCTGTGCGGCTACCGTCCCGTCCCACACCTGCGGCGGATCAAGGCAGACATCGCAATTGCCGCAAGCGGCATCGGCTGGCGCTTCGCCAAAATACTCAAGCAGGCGCACACGGCGACAAGTAGTGGCTTCGCACAAGGCCAGCAGCGCATCGAGCTTGGTTGAAGCAGTCCGTTTAAATTGTGCTTCCGCTGGAGAATCTTCTATCATCCGCCGCTGCTGTACCACATCGCCCAGGCCATAAGCCATCCATGCGCTGGCGGGTTGGCCGTCGCGCCCCGCACGACCGGTTTCCTGATAATAGGCTTCCACGCTTTTAGGCAGATCGAGATGAGCCACGAAGCGCACGTCCGGCTTGTCTATGCCCATCCCAAATGCGATGGTGGCTACCATTACAATACCCTCTTCGCGCAGGAATCCTTCCAGGTTGCGGCTACGGTCGGGTGCACTCATGCCGGCATGGTACGGAAGGGCGCGTATCCCCTTCTCGCCCAGCCATGCCGCTGTTTCCTCGACTTTCCTGCGCGACAGGCAGTAGACGATTCCGGCATCTTCATCGTGTTCGGCGCGGATGAAAGCGATCAACTGCGCTTTGCCGTTTATTTTGTCGACGATCTGGTAACGAATGTTGGGTCGATCAAAACTCGAAATAAAGATTCTGGCGCCATCGAGGCCAAGACGCCAGACGATTTCCTCCCGCGTTACGCTATCCGCCGTGGCTGTCAGGGCAATGCGTGGTACGTTGGGAAATCGCTCATGCAGGATTGAAAGCCGGATGTATTCGGGGCGGAAATCATGCCCCCATTGAGAAACGCAGTGCGCTTCATCGATGGCAAAAAGGGAAAGTGGCATGCGCGCCAGGAGATCAAGAAAGCGCGAGGTCAACAACCGCTCTGGCGCCACGTATACCAGATCGTATATGCCGGCGAGTATGCCTCGTTCGATCATATCCGCTTCCGTATGTGGCAGGGAAGAATTGAGAAATGCTGCGCGCACTCCGACCTCATGCAGGGCCGCTACCTGATTCTGCATAAGCGCAATCAACGGCGAAACGACTACCGCGACGCCGTCGCGCAGTAACGCTGGAATCTGATAGCACAACGACTTTCCGCCTCCGGTCGGCATCAATACGAGGCAATCCCCGCCTTCGGTAATATGCGCGATCACTTCGGCTTGCCGGCCACGAAAAGCGGGATAGCCGAATATATCCTTCAGAAGGGTGAGAGCGCTGGGCGCCATGCTCAAGGAAGTTTCAAAAACAAGTGAGTTTCAAAATCAAGAGGGTTTTAAAAATTGCCACGCTTACGAAGACGATACGTGGAAAACGCGGATTGATATAACTTGGGCGTCATCTGCGCATTGCACTTTAATGGATCAATTTCCATGCCAGGCTTTCCCCCGCGCGCAGCGGGACCAATGTTTCGTTTCCAAAACCCAGTTGCGAGGGTACGCTCCAGCTTTCCTTCTTCAGCGTAATGCTGTCCTTGTTGCGCGGCAACTTATAGAAATCTGCCCCATGGAAGCTGGCAAAGGCTTCCAGCTTGTCCAATGCACCCGCCTGTTCGAAAGCTTCCGCGTAGAGTTCAATCGCTGCGTGGGCGGTGTAGACCCCTGCGCAACCGCAGGTGCTTTCCTTGGCAGACCGGGCATGAGGCGCGCTATCGGTACCAAGAAAAAATTTTGGGTTACCGCTGGTGGCAGCCTCGAGCAATTTTTGGCGATGGATTTCGCGTTTTAGCACCGGGAGGCAGTAGTGGTGCGGCCGGATGCCGCCCTCGAAAATGGCGTTGCGGTTAAGCAGCAAGTGATGGGCGGTAATTGTGGCTGCAATATGAGCCTCTGCGCCTGTAACGAACTCCACCGCCTCCCGGGTAGTGATGTGTTCGAACACGATCCGCAATAGCGGGAACCGTTGCGTAAGGGGTGTTAATACCCTGTCGAGAAAAGACTTTTCCCTGTCGAACACATCCACCGCCGGATCAGTCACCTCTCCATGCACGAGCAGCGGCATGCCCACCTCTTCCATTACCGCCAGCGTCTCGTAACATCTGGCAATGTCAGTAACGCCAGCAGCAGAGTTTGTTGTCGCACCGGCGGGATAATATTTCACGCCATGTATCGTACCGTTTCTCCTCCCCTCGAAAATTTCGGAAGGTGCGGTGTTGTCGGTAAGATAAAGTGTCATCAATGGTTCAAAGCGCATACCCGGCGGCACCGCGGCAAGGATATGCCCACGGTATGCCAGCGCCATTTCAGCTGTGGTTATCGGTGGCTTGAGGTTGGGCATGACAATGGCACGGGCGAAGCGCCGTGCCGTATCCGGCAGAACCGCCCGCATTTGCTCGCCATCTCGCAAATGGAGGTGACAGTCATCCGGGCGCGTAAGGATCAGGGTTTTCAAGATAATGCTTGCTAACTATTTTTCTGATCTATCGGAAGAGGGCCTGCAATGGATCTCATCATTTCAGCGCTGTCCCGGTCCCAACCCAAACGAAAATAAACGACACGCCGTGGATGACCTTGAATACCGCTCGTGCAAGTTGTACTGCTTGTGCGCTGGATCAATAGCGGGTTCGAACCGGGTCTCGAATTACAGCTCGTCTTTTTCATTGCAATTCTTGAAGTCCGGCAGGTTGCTAGCCCGTGATGCACCCCATCAGGGTTTCGCTGGAGTGTACAGCTTTTTTGGCAATTAGCCCGGTAGCAGCTTCGATCTGTCCCCATGTGTTCCAAAGCAGCACGCCGCGCACGAGTCCATCGCGCAAATAATAAATCACACCTTTACGGAAAGGCTCTACCCAGTCTTCGACGATATCCATGCGGGAGTCCAGTTCCCCCACTGCTTCATAGCCCAGGTCAAACAGGTCGGAATAAAAGAAAGGCTGGTGACGGTATATGTCCGATTGCCCGGCCATATTCCGGCCCGCCATTTCACCCATCACATTGGCGTTATCCTCATGTTCCACGCGCATGCGTTTATTCAATAGCGCGCTGTGGAAGTTCGCCACGTCCCCTGCCGCATAAATGTCCGGATTGCTCGTGCGCAACTGATCGTCCACGACAATGCCGTTATCCACCGCCAGTCCGGCCTGTGCGGCCAAGTCGGTGTTGGGGGATATCCCCAACCCCGCAACGACCCCATCGGCGGAGATATCTGTGCCATTTTCTGTGGTTACAATTGATTTGGCGCCTTCAGTCCGCACCGACTTGACCGTTTCGGACGCCAGCACGGTGACGCCTTTTTCGCGGTAGTATGAATTCAGGAATTCAGCGAGAGGTTGCGCATAAACGCGCGCGCCTATGCCGGTTTCCGGGAAAATCATCGTCACCCGTTTGTTGTTCATCGCAAGCGCGGAGGCAATTTCGGAACCGATGAAGCCGCCTCCGATAACAACAAAATCCGAACCGCGCTGACTCAACTCCCGCAGCTTAAGATAGTCATCTGCGGTTCTGTAGTAGATCATGCTCTCGCCAAAACCGGGAAAGCGCCGCACCGAACCGCCAGTGGCGAGTAAAAGCTTTTCGTACGTATAGACGTTTCCGGCATCATCGGTTGCGGTTTTTTTTGATGGGTCGACTGCTATCACTTTTTTTGCCAGGTGCATCGCAACGTTTAACCCGTGCGCATTCCGCCAGATGGATTCGTAAGCCGAGCCCTTCCAGAGAGACTTTGTCAGGGGCGGACGATCATAAGGCAAATGGCGTTCCTCGCAAATCATGGCAATGGCGCCGTCCTGATCAATCTTGCGAATACCGTGAACTGCGGAATCCGCAGTCATTCCGCCGCCGACGATAAGGTATTTATGATGTTTCATAATCTTCCCCATTTAATAATACGCGCGCAAGCGCACATCGAAAAATTGACCGGATTACGATATTCAAAAAGCTTTTCATACTGTTCAGGAAAAAAATCACTGCCGCATACCGGGGAACTCTATAGGGATCGCCTTATCCAATTGTAGATCAGGCTGAATTCCTTGGTGAATTCCTTTTTTGAAAGCATGATAGCACGCCGGATTTACCCCGAACTGAATCGACAACCCGTCCGCGCGCGGGAAGATTCATCCTTCTTCAACAAGCTTCTGCCAGTATATAATGCGTTCCTCTACAAATTCAAAGTTAAGGTTGGGCATGTCCCGTTATTACGACAATGAATGACACGAAAACTGACTCTGAAACGACTGTAACTGAAGTCTGCGTGCTGTGCGCGCGCG
>JBDTHR010000123.1:0-5444 GCA_039936855.1 Nitrosospira sp.
GCCCCGTCTGAATTGACGAGGCCGCAAATTGAATGAGTTAACGGCGTGGCGCGACACGGGCGAGGCTGCTCATCGAGTCGTCGCAAAAAGGATCGTTACCGGATGGCCGGAGCAAAGGCCATCGTAGCCCATGGAGCTCGACCTGCTGACATACGTGAGCGGAATTGCAGACAGAAATCCTGGCACCTCCAATCCGGGCAATGCTCCCTGGCAATCATCCCGAATTCCTGCTTGACTTTCTTTGAGCAAGGTCTAGCCTTGGAAACACCACATCTCGCGCAGCGGGGTGGGTTTATCGACGATAACTGGAGACGGCAGTCATGACGATTATCGGTAACGGCAGCGTGCGCTGGCTTGTCCTGGTCGCGGCGTTGACTACTGGCCTGGGGTTTGGGGCGCATGCTTCGGCACAGGATCATTCATACCCTATCGACCCCAACACCGAGACCGCAACCAGCCTCGGGGACACGCATGCAAGCGCCATCAACGATACCGGACAGGTGGCGGGATGGATAGGCCCGCCACCTGTCTTTCTCACGGGTCCGGGTGGGATGGGCATGAGCATGCCCGATCTTGGCACGCCGGGGGGTAATCGGAGCGAGGCTAGCGGCATCAACGCTGCGGGGCATCATCCCATGACATTGCCGTTGTTCCCGAACCGGAGCCCCATCCCCTGATGCTGGCGGGACTGGCTTTGATAAGCGTCATGGTGCGGCTCAAAACGGGGTCGATTCAGGAAGCGGAACTTAAAGCACGCCAGGAAATGTCCCATCCAGCAGCGGCACGGCGTTGCGCTTGCTGGGTGTTGCTCGATGCGTCGTTCTGACTGTTAGTGAAACCCGGCGGTCCTTCCGGCTCGATACAAGCGCTGTTTGCGAAAATGAGACAAACGAGGCCAGTACTGGCGCAGCCCGCATTCTCATAGCAACTTCTTCATAATGACCGTTTGCGAGCAGGATAAACATGCCAGCGGCTTGACGTGCCGTAAACCCCAGGTACCGCGGTGACCCCTCAGGGAAACCCTTACTGAAAAATCAAAGTTTCCCCAATATACTCAGGGTACGGCCCGAGGTAGGATGTAATCACATACATTCACTTTGGATTTGCAGCCATGAAAACAAAACTTGGAAATGTCTTTGCAACATTGTCCATGGTTGGTGTTCTGGTCACGGCAAGCCCATCGGTCATTGCGACCCAATCTATCGATATACCGGAAATCCGCACTGCCGCTGAGAATGCCGTTACTCGCAACGACCATGAGGCCATAGCAGAATACTATGAGAACACCGCGGTGCAGATGCAGGCAAAGGTAGAAGAGCAAAAAGCGTTGCTGGAACAATACGAGAACAAAAGCTATCTCTATGGCCGGCAAGCTCAGGACCTTCAGTCGCACACTTCGGCACTGATCCGTGATTACGAAAAACGCGCGGAAGCCAGCATACAAGTCGCTACCTTGCACCGGCAGATGGCAGCCAGGTCCATTCAGAACCATGTAGCCGGCGCCTCCGCAACCGGGCTGTAACAACACACGGTCTAATCAGGCTTTCGCCTAAGAAAGAGTCTCTAAAAATAGAGTAATTGCCCGGAGTGCTAATACATCGCGGCAACTCTTGCCATACGTTTTCTCCCTTTCGCTCCTTGGGAATGAGGTTTACTGAATACTTAACATTTTGCTACGTCACATTCCAGACGTGCCAACTCAGCCAGGTCCTCAGCGGTAGAACCAACGCCGCCGCATACGATAACCAATACCGTCTTATACCCTGATAACGCTGCAACTTTTTCATACACCGCAGCGAGTGCAACGCCACAGGCCGGTTCAACGACAATTCCATGATCTCGCAAAAACTGCAAAGACGCGGAAATGGCCAACTTGTCCGGCAGCACAACGCTTTCGATACGGTGATTTTTAGAGTACGCCAATGCTTGTTCACAAACAATGCGTGCTCCTAACGTCGTCGCAATACTCGATATGCATGCAAGTTCGACAAGGAATCCCGCGTTTAACGATTTGCCATAGGAGTCGGCACCTTCAGTTTCGACAGCGATGATGGGCACGTCGGCCCCTCCATTCCGCATCAAACCTTCTATAACACCGCAAAGGAGACCGCCACCGCCGACTGACAGAACGATTGCGTCAGGCTTTAGGCCAGCACGAAATATTTCATCCATTAGACTGGCATGACCCCTCCAAACCAGTGGGTCATCGAAGGGATGTATATATGCATCGGCAGGTTGCATGAGTGACAGCGCGAATCTGTGTGCTTCGTCCAAGGACTTCCCATGGACTATAACTTCCGCATTTTCCAAGCACATCAGGTTCACCGCCCGCTTTGAAGCTGACTCAGGTACCACGATGAGTACAGGTACCGAAAGGCGGCGTCCAGCAAAAGCAACTGCAAGTCCCGCATTACCGCCTGAGGATGCGATAAAACGTTTTGCTCCCCGTTTTAAATATTCTTCGCATGCATAGCCGATTCCTCGGGTTTTGAAAGAACCGGATGGCTGGGCGGACTCCATTTTCAGCCAAATGGATTGACCCACTTTATGGCTGATCAAATGTGATTCAATTAGTGGTGTTTCAATATGTAGCGGCATTCAGATCTCCAATGAGATGCGAACAGCTAATTTACGGCCAGAGCCACAAAATCAAGTCGTACTGTTTCAGCCAGTTCTCGCCAGATTCACCGCTGAACTGCTGTGGAAATCCAAATCAATGTGACGTCCTCAAAGCAATATAATCGCGTTTCGCAAGTTGCGACACCATCCTGTGGTGAAAAGCAGATTCGGTAGCTTTTTCTGCCGCCCGCTTGTATTTTTGCACCATGGCGATGGAATGCGCTTGTGAATCCTGCCCGTGTCTCCCGTAGAGGTAGCTTTCGTCCTCGTAATACTGGAGCCATTTCTCGTGTTCCGCAGCTATTTCCAGTAGTTTTTCGGCCCGGTTTTCATAACGCCTGGCGAGGCCATCATGGTCGACCAAAGATCTGGTATTTTTTGCGGACACACCCGTGCTACCCTTCTTTACTTCGATCGCACCGGTCCCCCAGAAGGCCGCTAGTATGACCAGTGTAGATATGGCCGCTACAAACTTTGTTATTCCTTTTTCCATGACAGGTAGACTCCAATGAAATGGATGAAGTTAAAGCCGCTCCATCCTGGTGCGGTCCATGACATTGGAACATCAGGGTAACTCTGGTTTTATCCCCGGTGGAACCCTGATGCACAATGCATGAATAAGTTTCATCATTTTACGCTGTATTACTATAATTAAAAGTCACGTATTTTGATTCATATCATAATATTTTACTTATATATTACCGACGTTAAATCCTGACTGCAGTGCACTGCGGAATACGCCAAAAAATAGTATTTCTGCTTACTTTTGTTGCTTGAGCCTTGGCGCAGGCAAGGTGTAAGTGAGCAAGTCCGATTTTTCGGTTGCTCCGAATCGGTGTTCAAGGGCGAATGCAGACCATACAGGTCGCCAATCAGCTTGCGAGCAACCAGGCAAGACAGTTGATGAAGATATTTGTCGATGATGGCGCAGCAGAATGCGGAAGCGGTACGGCAGGCCACCATGGCGGATATCGAGGCGCACCCGCACGCTGCCTCGGTGCAAATGCGAGCAAGTGTGTTCAAGAAGAGCGTATCTTACGAATGGTAAAGGAATAGAGAATGAAATCGGAGCATTCAACCCGGTTGTTTGTCGTCGCAGGGATCATGCTTGGCGACATTTTATTCCGTTACAAGAAAGCGGCAACTGCGTGGGCGACCACCATCACGGAAAGCGTATCCTGACTCTTCTGGCTGCTGGTCGTTCGTTCGAGTGGGAGCGTACGCGTCCACTGAAACGAATCGCCAATCTTCTCATCTCCTGCACCGCGTTGGAGCGCACTTCAGGATAGCGGACTTCGTGGAAATTGTGGCAATACCGAACAGGAAATATCCGGACCGTGAGATGGCCCCGTTTACTGCCTTCTAAAAAGGAAAAGAAGTATGGGAAAAGTTAAGCAAGTTTCTGCGGTAATATCAGCCACGCGATTTCTGCAGAGCATTTACCGTAAATTATTGTCTTCAGGATTGGGGGTTGCCGACCCCCTATGTACAACATGTTAATTATGAGCAGCTAGTCTGCCCCGCCCCCACCCGAAGAAAATTTATCGAGGTATTTTTTGATGATGACCTTGCCCGGTATTTTATCCGCCTGGCTGAAGACAACATAGTTGATGAGGCCGTGCATCGCCATAGCGATCAGCAACCCTTCGAATATTCCCACCTTATAAACCAGCAAGGCGCACATGGTAGCTAGAATCATCGCATATTGCCCGTAATGGATCACATGCCAAAGCCCCATAATCATTTTCCAGCCGGTGAAAATCATGATGGCGGCCAGCGAAAACTTGGGCAGATACTCCAGGTACTGCGAGTTCATGACAAAGAACGTGATCACTATTCCAATTACGAGTACCGAGAACTTGGTCATGGCGCCCGCAAGCTTGTTGGTCGTGCTTTTCGCCAAGCCGTCCAGATTGGTCATGCCGCCAAAGAAGCTTGCGCCCATGTTTGCTATCCACATGGCGAGCAGGCTATTGTTTGTATTGCATTTGCGTTCCAGCGGATCGATTTTCTCGATTGCGGCATTGCTCATGACCTGCTCAATAATATCGATCACAGCGAGCATTGCCGCAAAACTGATTATATAAACCCAAGTCATGGCACTATCAAGATGCGGCAGCGGCAGCGCGATCATAAGGTCCACGTTATCCACGTGCAGCATCGGAACGGGCAGGAACTGCGCTACAACAATGCTCGCGCCGATCAGCAGAAAATAAGGTACAGCAGGTTTAGTATCCTTGAATTTGGAGAACAGGTACACAAACGCAACAAACCCGAACAGGGAAATAAGCACCATCTGAATGCGCGCTTCGTTCCAGAATACCTCGGCCGACTCCTGCTCTACCGGTATCTCGTAAGTAAACGTCAGAAACTTTATCGCAATCTTCAGGCCAACCCCTGCCAGCAGACCCTCGACAAGATAGCTTGGCACAGCCAGCAAAATATACTTTTGCCAGTTGAATTTCCATATCAGGGCTTGCATAGCGGAGGTCAGGAAAATGACGAACGCCATGTTTTCCATCCCGAAGTTCGCCACACCCATCGCCAGCACAGGCGCGAGGCCTGCGGCGACCCCAGGTGCGCCAATATAATTTCCGGGTTTTATAAAAGCATTAATCCAGCCGATGAAACATGCAAACGCGACGGTTGCGAGCGCAACCTTGATGGGGTAATCGGACATCAACGCGATGCCGACAGACAGGGGAATGGCCATTGCGCCGGTTATGATGCCGGCTTGTATGTCGCGGGCGAGGTATTTCGCTTCAAATGCGGCGGAGGCCGGTTTCATGTCCGGCAGCATTCCGGCACCGGCCTCCGCAGGGTGT
>JBDTHR010000124.1:0-4506 GCA_039936855.1 Nitrosospira sp.
ATCTTGTACATCAGCGGTTGAGTCACCATGGGCTCGTCCTGCTCGTTGTGGCCGAGGGTGCGGAAACAAACCATGTCCACGACCACATCCTTATGAAACTTCATCCGGAAATCAAGCGCGATCTCAGTCACCATGACGACTGCCTCAGGGTCGTCCCCGTTGACATGAAGAATAGGCGCTTCAATCATTTTCGACACATCAGTGCAATAAAGTGTGGAGCGCGCATCCCGTGGATCAGAAGTTGTGAAGCCGATCTGATTGTTGATGATGATGTGTATCGTGCCGCCGGTACCGTAGCCGCGCGTTTGTGACAGATTCAGGGTTTCCATCACCACGCCCTGCGCCGAGTACGCGGCGTCGCCATGCAGAAGCACAGGCAGCGCCAGATCGCCACGCCTGTCCCGCAGGCGCTGCTGACGGGCGCGGACCGAGCCTTGCACTACCGGGCCGACAATTTCCAGATGCGAGGGGTTGAATGCCAACGTCAGGCGCATTGTACCGCCGGGAGTGGATACCGCGGAAGAAAAACCCTGATGATATTTGACGTCGCCTTCAGTCAGGTCCTGCGCATATTTGCCTTCGAATTCCTCGAACAGAGCGCTCGGCAACTTCCCTAATGTATTGACCAGGACATTAAGCCGTGCGCGGTGGGCCATGCCGATGATAACCTGCTGTACGCCCATTTGACCGGCGCGTTGCAGCAGGTTATCCAATAGCGGAATCAGGCTTTCGCCGCCTTCGCCCGAAAAGCGCTTTTGACCGACATAGCGTGTGTGCAGATACTTTTCCAATCCTTCGGCGGCATTCAGCCGTTCCAGGATATGACGCTTGTATTCAGGCGTGAACCGGGGTTGTGCGCGCGAGCCTTCGATGCGATTCTGTATCCACCGTTTTTGCTCAGTATCGGTAATATACATATACTCGACACCGATACTGCCACAGTAGGTCTCCCGCAGTATGCGCAGAATTTCCGCCAGTGATGCGCGTGGCGGCCCGATCAATGAACCGGTGCCGAAAACCGTATTCATGTCTGCCTCTGTCAATCCGTAATAGGAGGGCTCAAGTTCGGGAATGTGCGGCTTTTTCTGGTGTTTGAGTGGGTCGAGATCAGCGTGGCGTACGCCCAGAAAGCGGTATGCGTTGATGATTTGCAACACCGATATCTGCTTGCGTTCTGTTTCCAGGTCGGAATCGTCCTGTGGAAGTCCCTGGTCGGGGCTATGCCTGCTGAGCTGCCAAGGCTCTGCCGCCGCTAGACTGAACGATTCGATTTTCGATGAGTCTGGCAAATTTCGAGAAGCCTGCCGGGTCGGTTCGACCGTTTCTTCTGTCCGCCGCAGTTTGTCGAAGTATTCATGCCATTCTGGCGGAATCGATTCTGGATTGTGCAGGTACTTTTCATAAAGCCCTTCAATGAAGGACGCATTGGTACCGAACAGCAAGGACTCCTCAAACAGTTGCTTCATCATGGCTGCAGATCTCCTGGCTGACAGAACGAGACTACTTGCGTAACGCAATCGAGACTACATCTCGCGTGGTAGCCCCGGTATAGAGCTGACGTGGTCGCCCTATTTTATAGTCAGGATCGGATATCATTTCGTTCCACTGGGCAATCCAGCCTACCGTGCGCGCCATCGTAAAAATGGCAGTGAACATGGAGACCGGAATCCCCAAAGCACGTTGCACAATGCCGGAGTAAAAATCAACATTGGGATAGAGTTTCTTGGAGATGAAATATTCGTCTTCAAGCGCAATTTTTTCCAGTTTCAGCGCCAGCTTGAACAAACGGTCGTCATGCAACCCCAGTTCGCTCAGCACCTCATGGCAGGTCTCGCGCATCAGTGTTGCGCGGGGATCAAAATTCTTGTATATCCGGTGGCCGAAACCCGCCAGCCTGAAACTGTCATTTTTGTCTTTAGCGCGCTCGATATATTCACCGATGCGCGAGTCGTCACCGATTTCTTCCAGCATGGTCAGGCAGGCTTCGTTTGCTCCACCATGCGCGGGTCCCCAAAGGCAGGCGATACCGGCCGAGATGCAGGCAAATGGGTTGGCGCCGCTGGACCCGGCGAGCCGTACAGTGGAAGTAGAAGCATTCTGCTCATGGTCGGCATGCAGGGTCAAAATACGGTCGAGCGCGCGCGCCAGCACCGGGTTGGACTTATATTCCTCCGCAGGCGTGGCGAACATCATGTGCATGAAATTTTCAGCGTAGCTAAGATCGTTGCGTGGATATATGAAAGGCTGGCCGATATTATATTTATAGGTCATCGCAGTGATGGTAGGCAGCTTTGCTACCAGCCGAAAGGCCGACAACTCGCGGTGATTGGCATCGGAAATGTCCATCGCGTCATGATAAAACGCCGATAATGCACCGACGACTCCAACCATCACCGCCATGGGGTGAGCATCCCGGCGAAAACCGGTAAAAAAGCGCGCAAGTTGCTCATGCACCATCGTGTGATCTTTAATGGTCTTGTCGAACGCTGATTTCTGTTTTCTGGTCGGCAATTCTCCATTCATCAGCAAATAGCACACTTCCATGAAATCGCATCGCTTGGCCAATTGCTCGATCGGGTAGCCTCGATAAAGCAGAATGCCCTTGTCGCCATCAATGTAGGTTATTTTGGAGCTGCAACTGGCGGTGGAAAGGAAGCCGGGATCGTATGTGAACACTCCGCTCTTGGCATGCAGGGTGCGAATGTCCACCACATCCGGTCCCATACTGCCGCTCATGACAGGAAATTCAGCCAGGTGATTGCCGTTATCCAGGTTGAGAGTCGCTATTTTTTCTTGCTCCATGTCGTTCCCCATTATTTTCTTTCCGGCAAAAAAAGCCGCAATGCAATTAAATAGTCCGCAAGAGATGCAGTACGGGTTTCAGGCTCATATCCTCCGCTTCTTTTTTTAGCGCGATCATGTCCCACAAGTCATTATCAGGAAGATCCAGTAATATTTCAAATTGCTGGAGCTCGGCTTCATCCAGTTTGGCGTAATACGCATCCATAAACCGTTGCAGCACGATATCCAGTTCCAGCAGGCCCCGACGGCAACGCCATTGGGCACGCTCCAGTTTTCTCATACCGTTCTTTTAACCATCATGTCTTTGATCCGCCCGATGGCGCTGGTCGGATTCAAACCTTTGGGACATACGTCCACGCAGTTCATGATGGAATGGCAGCGGAACAGGCGGTATGGGTCTTCCAGATAGTCTAACCGTTCGGCCGTCGCCTGGTCGCGACTGTCGGCAAGAAAGCGGTATGCCTGCAAGAGTCCGGCGGGACCCACGAATTTATCGGGATTCCACCAGAATGAAGGGCACGCAGTGGAGCAGCATGCGCATAGAATGCATTCGTATAATCCATCCAGTTCTGCCCGGTCTTGAGGGGATTGCAACCGCTCGGTTTCCGGCGGGGGATCATTGTTGATAAGATAAGGCTTGATCGAATGATACTGCTGGAAAAATTGTGTCATATCCACTATCAGGTCACGTATAACGGGGAGCCCTGGTAATGGGCGTAATTCTACGGGCTCTTTCAATCCAGCCACAGGAGTAATGCACGCCAATCCATTGCGCCCATTGATATTCATTCCATCCGACCCGCATACCCCTTCCCCACAGGAACGGCGCAGACTCAAGCTGTCATCCACGGCTTTTATTCGGATGAGCGCATCCAGCAGCATCCTGTCGGCTGGTTCAAGCGCAACATCATAGTCCCGCATATAAGGTTTTTCGTCTTTGTCGGGATCGAAGCGAAAAATGGAGAATTTCATAGTCTTTTAACCTTTCAGTACATGTGAGAGAGCATCGGACACCACTCTTGCGACACGCAAGAGATAACACATCGACGCTCCCTCATCTCAGCAAAAAAAGCCGCAAAAAAATACGATCAGCCCCGAAAGAATTTGAGACCGACTGATTGGTCTTTACTCGATAGGGATGACCGGTTTTGCATCCCATATCTTGCTGGCATATTGCATGATGGTATGGTCACTGGAAAATTTACCCATGTTGGCAATATTTAAAATTGCCTTCCGTATCCACTCGTCCCGGTTCTGGTATGCGATCGCGACCTTCTCCTGGCAAGCGATGTAAGAGGCGTAATCTGCCAGCAGCATGTATTTGTCGCCGCCTTGCAAGAGGGAATCTACAATAGGTTTAAAGCGGTCCGGTTCACCCACCGAAAAAAAGCCTGAAGCGATCATATCCAGTGCCGTCCGCAGTTCGGCGTTATCGTGGTAAATATCCCATGGCTGATAACCCTTTGCCTTGGCCTCGGCGACCTCCGCTGCCGTGAGGCCGAATATGAATATATTGTCCTCTCCGACTTCGTTGCGGATTTCGATATTCGCGCCGTCCAGTGTGCCGATCGTGAGAGCGCCGTTCAATGCCAGCTTCATGTTCCCGGTACCGGAAGCCTCTGTACCTGCTGTTGAAATCTGCTCGGAGAGGTCTGCTGCCGGAATCATTTCTTCCGCGGTCGATACGTCATAATTGGGTATGAA
>JBDTHR010000125.1:0-4126 GCA_039936855.1 Nitrosospira sp.
TCCGAAGCACTGCGGATTGTGGTTGAGAAGGAAATAGGGTGTCATATGTTGACTGGCGCACAGACTCTCACGCAGAACCGTGTTTAATCAGTGATGTCCAGTCTCGGCCAGTACCTATGACTGGTAATACATCTTTGCGCCCATGACCACAATCATACTGACCGTTAATACTGGCAGTTCATCAGTTCGCCTGGCGGTCTTCGCTCACGATGGCGGCACGTTCACGGAGCTGGCGAGCATACGTCATGATCTTTCTGCCGGCGAACCATCGAGCATACTGAAAGAATTCATGCAGAGGCATGCGCTCGGAGGAGTCGCCGTGGCAGCGCATCGAGTGGTTCACGGCGGTATGAATCTCACCGCGCCATGCCTGATCGACACGAAAGTCGAGCAGGAGATCGAGCGGTTGGCGCTGCTGGCGCCACTTCACAACCCTGTCGCGCTGCGGTGGATACGCGCAACCCGCGAGGTGTTGAAGGACATTGTCCATGTCGCGGTATTTGATACCGCGTTTTTTACGGCTCTGCCGGAAACTGCACGGGCTTATGCTATTCCGCATGAGCTTGCTGAAAAGCATGGATTGCGCAGGTATGGCTTTCATGGGCTGGCGCACAAGTCAATGTGGCAAAGCTGGCGGGCACTTCAATCGGGTTCTTTGCAAAGTGCGAGAATAATTTCAATGCAACTCGGTGCCGGTTGTTCGATCACGGCGACCGATAACGGATTGCCACGAGATACTTCAATGGGGTTTTCACCCTTGGAGGGGCTCGTGATGGCGACGCGCTCAGGCGATATAGATCCCGGTCTCACCACATTTCTCCAGCGTCAGGAAAGCCTGACACCGCAGCAACTGGATCGACTGCTCAATGCGCGCTCGGGCCTGTTGGGTATTTCCGGGATCAGCGCCGATATACGTGAGTTGTTACGATCTCCGGATGAGCTTGCGCGGCTGGCGGTGGATTTATACTGTTACCGGGTACGTAAATATGTGGGCGCTTATCTTGCAGTATTGGGCGGCGCCGAAGCCATCGTTTTTGGGGGTGGCGTGGGCGAGAACGTGCCGGAAGTGAGAGAAAAGATTTTGACCGGCATGAGCTGGTGCGGAATTGAAGTCGATACCCAAAAAAACTACGGTGCCAGGGGAATGTCTTGCATCAGCAGCCCTTTCAGCCGGGTTGAGGTCTGGGTTACACCCGTAAATGAGGCGGTTATCCTGGCGCGCGAAGCGGAGGTCTTAACCCGGATAATCCATTAGGCGGCTCTGCGAGCCTACGCAAGTGCTGGCGGTCAGTTTGCAGCCATTTTCACCGCCATTTTTTTCTACCTGCGCGGCGTCCATAGACCAGGCTATGGACTTCTCTCAACCGGCAAAAAACTGTCTCGCAACCTGCCTCGCCATCATCTCGCGTCCTAATGGACTGTCTGGGTTTAATGAAACCTGAAGCGAATTAACGATTACAGGAGAAAACTATGAGCGAGACCCAGCCGATAAGCACACCCGAAAATAAGCCGCTCTCAGCAGATGATCTGCGCAAGATGAACGCATACTGGCGTGCGGCGAATTATCTTTCCGTCGGACAAATCTATCTGCTGGATAACCCTTTACTCAAGGCGCCGCTCGCGCTTGAGCATATCAAGCCCCGATTGCTTGGCCATTGGGGCACGACACCCGGGCTTAATTTTATTTATGTACATCTCAACCGTATCATAAAGAAATATGACCTGAATATGTTCTATATAGCGGGGCCCGGCCACGGGGGGCCGGCCATGGTCGCGAATACGTGGCTCGAGGGCAGCTACAGCGAATTCTATCCCCACATTTCCCGCGATGCCAAAGGCATGCAGCGGCTATTCAGGCAATTCTCGTTTCCCGGCGGCATTCCCAGCCATGTGGCGCCGGAAACCCCGGGCTCGATTAATGAAGGCGGGGAACTGGGTTACTCGCTGTCGCATGCCTTTGGGGCGGCTTTCGACAACCCGGATCTGATCGTGGCGTGCGTCGTGGGGGATGGTGAAGCTGAAACCGGACCGCTTGCCGCTGCCTGGCACTCCAACAAATTTCTGAATCCAGCCCATGATGGCGCGGTGCTGCCGATCCTACATCTTAATGGCTATAAAATTGCAGGCCCCGCGCTACTCGCGCGCATCAGCCACGAAGAGTTGGAGAGCCTGCTCATGGGTTATGGTTATGACCCCCATTTCGTCGAGGGGTCCGATCCGGAACTCATGCATCAGACGATGGCGGCTACGCTGGATGTCGTGATCGACAAGATCAGGGCAATTCAGCAGGAGGCACGTAGCAACGGCGTAACGACATACCCGCGCTGGCCGATGATTATTTTGCGCAGCCCCAAGGGGTGGACTGGCCCGGAAGAAGTTGACGGCAAGAAGGTCGAGGGTTTTTGGCGCTCGCACCAGGTGCCGTTTGCGGAGATCGGTTCAAAGCCATGGCACCTGAAGCTGCTCGAAGACTGGATGAAAAGCTACAAGCCAGAAGAGCTATTTGATGAAAAGGGAACATTGGTACCGGAGTTGGCAGCGCTGGCGCCGCAGGGCGAGCGGCGAATGGGCGCAAATCCCCATGCCAACGGCGGCCAACTGCTGAAAGACCTGGAAATGCCAGATTTTCGCGATTACGCCATTGCTGTGCCAACACCTGGATCCGTAGTAGGCGAAGCTACGCGGGAGATGGGGAAATTTTTACGCGATGCCATGAAACTCAACCTGGACAGCCGCAACTTCCGCGTGATGGGACCGGACGAAACCAGTTCAAATCGCCTCGGTGCTCTGTTCGAGGTAACGGCTCGAACCTGGGTGGCGCGAATCCTGCCGGAGGATGAGCATCTTTCTCCGGATGGGCGTGTGATGGAAATTCTCTCCGAGCATACATGCCAGGGCTGGCTCGAAGGTTACCTGCTGACTGGCCGGCACGGCTTCTTTTCATGCTATGAAGCATTCATTCACATCATCGATTCGATGTTCAATCAGCATGCCAAATGGCTCAAGGTCACCAAGGAAATCCCTTGGCGCAGGCCAATCGCCTCGCTTAATTATCTTCTGACATCGCATGTATGGCGCCAGGATCACAACGGTTTTTCGCATCAGGACCCCGGGTTCATCGACCACGTGGTAAACAAGAAAGCGGATATCATCCGCGTCTATCTTCCGCCGGACGCCAACACGCTACTGGTCATAACCGATAAATGCCTGCGCTCGCGTAATTATATCAACGTTGTCGTGGCGGGGAAGCAACCTGCGCTACAGTGGCTGGATATGGACGCCGCAATCACGCACAGTACCGCCGGCATCGGTATCTGGGCCTGGGCAAGCAACGACCGGGATGGCGAGCCGGATGTGGTGCTGGCCTGTGCCGGCGATGTCCCTACGCTGGAAACCCTTGCAGCGGTCGACCTGCTGCGCCATCACGTTCCCGAGCTGAGGATACGAGTGATAAATGTAGTGGACCTGATGACGCTGCAGCCGAAAGAGGAGCATCCGCATGGCCTATCCGGCCGCGATTTCGACACGCTGTTCACCACCTGCAAGCCCATAATTTTTGCTTATCACGGCTACCCGTGGCTCATTCACCGCTTGACGTACCGCCGGACCAACCATGAAAATCTGCACGTTCGGGGTTACAAGGAGGAGGGCACAACGACGACTCCGTTTGACATGACCGTGCTCAATGACCTGGACCGTTTTCATCTAGTAATGGACGTGGTCGACCGCGTACCCGCTCTGGGTTATAAGGGCGCTTATCTCAAGCAATTGATGCGGGATAAGTTGATCGAGCACGAGTGGTATATCAGGCAGCATGGTGAGGATATGCCCGAGATCCGCGACTGGAACTGGTCATGCTGATCAGATCAGGTTGGCAGCCATAGGTCATCACCGAGTGGGAATGAGTATAAATACGAGTTTGACTACTTGGGAGAGGGAGGATTGATGATACTTCTCATCAATGCCATCGCAATTTTTGCTTCATTTTCGCTGAATCAGATATATGCTGTTTACTGGGGCGCCATCCTGCCGACGCTTTATGCAATTATCGTGGCGCCGCAGGCGTTGATCACCAGGCCCGAGATACCGACCTCGGCGATAACGAAAATTCTTGCTGACAAGTGGG
>JBDTHR010000126.1:0-8398 GCA_039936855.1 Nitrosospira sp.
TCCTTTCCTGCTGGTAAAACTGCCCCCGGGAAAATACTCCCTGGATGCCACCTACCAGTCGATAAAGCTTTATCGCCAGTTGGACATTCAGAAGGGGCAGTATAAGAAGCTTATTCTGGTCTGGCCCGTCGTTCGGTAATAGCTCGGGTCCGCTCATTTCTGGGTTTTGCCGGGACTGTCCGCGTCGGGCCTGCCTCCACCACAGCCTTCATTGGGTGCGAGACCGGTCCAACCGGTTATGACTGTCCGTGGCCGATCCTTTGCTTCATAGGCGTCGCAAATAGGGCACAGGCGAATAAGGCCGCGCTTAACGCCGGTTAGCCAGTCAGGGATATTACGGATTCTATCCGCTGTGCCGGTCGCTAATAATACTATGCTGCACGCAGCGCTGAAGAAACCCCGTTGCTCTCGGTGCTGCCGGCCGTAGTCGCTTCGAATGCGTTATCGGTTCGCTTCAGGGCGGTAACCTCGTCCACCTCGACGCTCACATTGAAATGCTCCGCCTGTTTGCGCAACAGATGCAGCAGTTGCGTGCCGGACACCCCTTCAGGAAAACCTGGGCAATTATGGCTCGTGGGAATGAGCGAGGCGCGGCTGAATCCTCTATCCACGATCATAATCATGCGACGAAACCGCGCAAGATAAATTGCAGCCGTCAGCCTGGCGGGTCCTGCGCGCCAATAATCAGGCAATCGACCCTATTTATGGGCTCAGGTTCATCATGCTTCATTTTTTGAATCGCAAAGAATGCGGATGCCATGAAAAGGACGCGTGCCAAATGTTCGCGCTGCTTCATCGAGCACCAAATCAGGACTATCGAAAAATAGACTATATTGATATTGCTACGCTTGGTGCGTGAAAGAGATCTCGTGAGGTCTTATGTCATCTCTGCAAAGTCATGGATTAACGGCTGCCTGTTTCGCGCGCTCGATCCGCGCAGGCTTACGAGCCGAAGTACCAAAGGCGGCTGCATGCCTTTATAGAAATAGAAAATTATCAAAAAGTCGCCGCCTGATCATCCCGCCGTTCCCAACTTGACGATAACTCAAGGAATATAGCAGATGATACCTCCGAAAACAGTAGCAGGATGATACCTCCGATAAAAGAGCCAGACCTAGCCCTCGCCGGGTTGGCTTTACTCATCATATTTGGACTCCTGATCTGGTATGACCGCCCAATCGAAGGATTCCGGCCCTCTGATCCATACGGCCAACCTCAAGACCCACCACGTACTACTGGATATGCTTATGAAAGCTGGTTGTGGCAGGATCCTTTTGCGTTTGAAAAACCTGATGAAAGCTGGTTGTGGCAGCATCCTTTTACGTTTGAAAAACCTGATCCGAGAAAAGGATCTGAAGAGTGCGAATTTCAGCTAAATGAAAAAATAAACCATATTGAAAATGACGTAAAAATATTGGCTCCGTTGTTAAAAGTTTGGCCCAATACCAAAGAAAATAAGGAGGTGCGAACCAGGCATCATTACGCAGTAATTGCAGGCCTAATAGAATCAGGCTATCGCCCCTCGGAGCCAAACCGTTCGCACTTCTGCTCTAGTCAAAAAAACAGCAGCAACAAGGAATATGACGTGCGCTGGGAGCATTTTGAATCCAAAAATAAACCTGACATTATAGTTGCCTGGCTGAATAGTGAAATATTTACCCTTGATGGCAAATTGACTTTTGTGCTCGAGAATCTGCTTATATCAAAAGGGAAAAATATTAATTTCTATGTTTATGATCTAGATAACATTCTTGATCAGAACCTTCCTAATATCATCAAGCCGGCTGGCGCCGGAGATGTCGGGAACAAGGCGCTTATTGAAAAACTAACTTCGGAACTCGCGCTACGTAATATTAGGGAATCATCTGAAGTAATAGTTATTACAGAACAGGATTCAGAAAATGTACGTAACCTGTCCAATAACTTCCGTGTTTCTCTCCGTGACTCTTTTCCCAAAGACAAACCTTGCGTTGATGATGCCGAAAGCAGTACCTGTGAAATAAAAAACGTTTTCTATCTAAAAGGTTTGGATGCCTATCAGAAAAAAATCAATAAACAAAATAAAACCGAAGATCAAGCAGCCAACAAACGGGCTGATCGCCTTTCTGTGATTGATCTACATAATCCATCATCGCTACCCCTCGGCCCAGGTCAATTGGACTACGTTCATCGATTGGCAGAGCAAATCAAAGGCTCTCATAATGAAATAGACCTACAGAAACGCAATAGCGGCATAAAAGCGGTAGGGGTTTTCGGCAGTAATTTTAATGACAAACTACTAATACTTGAAGCCTTGCGCGCGAAAATGCCGGATATTCTGGTTTTTACAACCGATCTGGACGCGCAAATGCTTAATCCACAGTATTGGCCCACGACCAGGAACTTGGTCGTAGTTTCAGACTTCAATCTACTACTTAGAGAGAAAGATAGAGATAAAGATGAAGCTGAAGAAGACAAGTCACGATATCCAAAACAATCATATCAGGGACAATTTCCTGCCTTTCGAGATAGCCAACAGACCAACATTTTTTACCGAACTATCAGCATGGTCAACGACGATCTCAAAAAATCTGAACCTACCTCACCACAAATTTTTGAAATCGGTCGAAACGGTTTCGTCCGCCTGGGTTCGGTACTGGGGAAAAACGGCTACCACCCCTCCGACGATACCCTAGAACAAGCCAAATCTCGGCTATGGCTACTATGGGCGATTATATCGGTTCTGATTGTTTTTTACTGGGTAATACGCCCCAACTCCAGAAAATCGTTCATCTGGTTATTGAGTGGTATATCGGCAATATATGGTATCGCTTTGTTTGTTGCTACTGATGACTCAGGAGAGCCGCTTAGCTTTACGGATGGCACCAGCCTTTGGCCTACCGTATTCATACAACTTATTGCAATCTCACTGGCCGGCGCATTTTTCTTTAGAGCCCGAGGAGAACTTGACGAGAATTTTTCCATCCTAAATAGGCAATATTTTTCAAGCCTGGGTGAGCAATATTTTCAAGTTCGCCCAAACGAATGTGGATCGTGGCCTTGCTTTATTTTTATATGGACTTTTATCGTCTATGCCATTAACGATGTCTATCCATCATGGTTTCCGTTTTGGCAATGTTTAGTGTTACTCGTGCTTCCCTCCATTCCCTACTTATATAGCATTGAAAAAAGGAAAGATGAATTTAATTTCAATTCTGTCAAGGATTGGATAGAAAAAGATAATTACCAGCCAGCACAAACAAATCAGGATAAAAATTCTTACCTAATACGTCGCGCTTTACACAAATTACTATCTATTTTCTTTCTCTCAAATAATGGATCACGTAATTACGCAAGTAAGGAAAATTATGAGGTCGGCTTGTGGCGGCAATATTATCACTATGGCTTACTCTATCACCGTGTGAGTCGTGTTGTCGGAATATGGCTATTCTTTGCAATCATCGAAACCATACTTATTTACTTACTACCGCCTTGGCCGTTGCCATGTCGAGGCGCCACTTGTGATTGGGTTTCCTGGACAGGAGTAATTAGTTTTGTGGTGATCATGATATTGCTCTTTTTTGTACTGGATTCTGTGAGGCTGAGCTTTTACTGGATTCAAAAGCTGCGTAAACAACACCCCCTACTCGCGGAGAATTTTAAGGCTAATGACGCAGATAAGACACTTCAGTCACTTGAAGACATTGTTGCCGTGATCGCAGAAAGAACACGGGTAGTCGACAGACTTATTTATTATCCAATGCTTTGTATTATGTTGATGTTAATAGCCAAAATCACGTATTTTGATAATCAGGACTTCCCGCTCAGCAAAGGCTTTACTTTTGCTGCAAGCATCTCACTGCTATTCTTTTCGGGCTTTATGCTTCGATATGAGGCAGAGCAACTTAAAATTTCCGTTATCAAGAGCGCCAAAAAACTGGGTAAAGATAATAGGTGCGACCAAAAAAAAGTAGCTAATGCCATTGAAAGAATAAACGGCTTCAACGACGGTGCTTTTCAACCCATGTTCGAGCAACCCGTCATGCGGGCATTATTAATAATATTGGCGTTTGTTAGTATTTTTGCCAGTGAATATCTCAAGCTACTTGGATAATCCCAAGAGTTATCCTCAAATGCACGCGCGTTTAGGGCGGTAATCTCGCCCGTTTTCACGCTCGCCTTGAAATGTTCTGCCTGCTCGCCGCGGTTGCAGCAGTTGTGTGCCTGGCAACCTTTCAGAGCAGGCCGGGGCAATTATGACTGGCGGAAATGAGTGATGTGGCTGAACCCGTTATCCACAGATCGCGATCGGGCGGAGAAATAGCTTCCTTATGTATGATGTCGCACGGAAGCAGCCGCGTGGAGAGATCAATATGATCGTTAGCCAAAAATCCCTCGATTACGCTCAGGAGCAGATCATATGAAGACACCCGGTAAAACAGACAATCGATCTACCGTCGGCGGTCCCGCCCATCAGGACGGCGCGCCAGCGAATGATTTCACTGCCAAGCTTGCCGGCGCGCAGGAGCTTGCTGCGGCGATGCCTTACAATACCAACAAGGCGCTTGAGTACGGAGACGTTTCCGGCATGCCGGAAAAAGGGCAGACGGTGGAGCCTGCCGATCCCGCTACGACGGGGAGCACGCTGACCGAAATGAACGGCTCCGATAAAACGGGCAGTGGCGATCCACAGCCCGGCTTCAATGCCGGCAATGAATCGCTTGACCGGGTGCGGGCCGATTCAAGCGGCCAAGTGTTGACGACCAACCTGGGTGTGCCTGTCGGCGACAATCAAAATTCCTTGAAAGCCGGCTATCGCGGTCCTGCTCTGCTGGAAGATTTTATTCTCCGCGAGAAGATCACGCATTTCGATCACGAGCGCATACCCGAGCGGATCGTACATGCGCGGGGCTCGGGCGCGCATGGATACTTCGAATGTTATGAGTCACTGGAGAAATATACCCGTGCTTCCCTGTTCTCCGCTGCTGGAAAACAAACTCCGGTCTTTGTACGTTTTTCAACGGTATTGGGGGAACGCGGCTCTGCTGACACCGTGCGGGATGCACGGGGTTTCGCGGTGAAATTCTACACGGATGAAGGAAACTGGGATCTGGTGGGAAACAATATTCCCGTATTTTTTATTCAGGATGCAATGAAATTTCCGGACCTGGTACACGCCGCCAAGCCTGAGTCACATTTTGCGATCCCGCAAGCTTCAAGCGCGCACGACACTTTCTGGGACTTTGTTTCGCTTATGCCCGAATCCATGCACATGCTGATGTGGGTGATGTCGGATCGCGGTATACCACGCAGCTTTCGTATGATGCAAGGTTTCGGCGTTCATACCTTCCGTCTGGTGGCAGCCGATGGCACGTCAAACTTCGTGAAGTTTCATTGGCAACCGCTCGCCGGGACTCACTCGCTTGAATGGGACGAGGCGGTTAAAATCTCCGGCGCGGATCCTGACTTCCACCGCCGCGATCTGTGGGAAGCGATCGAGTGCGGGGCCTACCCGGAATATGAGCTTGGCATGCAAATTTTCACTGAAGCACAAGCCGAGGAATTCAGCTTCGATGTACTGGACGCGACGAAAATCGTCCCGGAAGAGCTCGTGCCGGTTGTGCCCGTTGGCAAAATGACGCTCAACCGGAACCCGGATAATTTCTTTGCGGAAACAGAACAGGTTGCCTTCTGCGCGGCGCATATCGTGCCTGGCCTGGACTTCAGTAGTGACCCGTTGCTGGCAGGCCGAATTCACTCTTACGTCGATACTCAGATATCGCGTCTGGGCGGGCCGAATTTCCATGAAATACCCATCAATTCGCCGGTAGCCCAAACCCATAACAACCAGCGGGATGGAATGCATCGTCAGACTATCAATCGCGGCCGCGTTGCCTATGAGCCGAATTCGCTGGGAGGAGGGTGTCCATTCCAGGCCGGCGCGGCGGGCTTCACTTCATTCCGGGAACCGGTATCAGGCGATAAAGTGCGTGGGAAGCCAGAGAAATTCGCTGAACACTATAACCAGGCAACACTGTTCTGGAACAGTCAGGCTCCAGTTGAAAAAGCCCATATCATCAATGCCTTTCGTTTCGAGTTGACCCGGGTGCAAACGCCAGCGATACGGGAACGGATGGTTTCCCTGCTAGTCAACGTTGCGGAGGACCTGGCGGAAAGTGTCGCCGAGGGACTTGGCATGCGTGTCCCGCCTGCCCAGCCGCGGGCAACGCAAAATCCGCCAGCGCCGGAGGTGGCGTCGTCGCCGGCGCTTTCCCTTTTTGCCCGGCCGGGCGAGGGTGGCATCCGCACACGCAGAATCGCGATTCTGGTGGCCGATGGCGTCGATGGGAAGTCGGTGGCGGCATTATATGCCGGACTCTCGAACGAGCAAGCCGTACCGCGTTTTGTGGGCGCCCGTCTCGGCGCGGTACAGGCCGGTGATAGTGACGCGATCGAAGTCGACGCTACCTTTGAAACAATGCCATCTGTTCTTTTTGATGCCCTTGTAGTGCCCGGTTTCCGCGAAGATAGCACGGTTGTAGCGCATTCAGCGGACGCTGCCCAATTCATCAAAGACCAGTATCGCCATTGCAAGCCCATTCTGGTCCTGGGAAATGGCAGGAGCATGATCGAAAGCGCGGGTGTAAAATTGACGCTCCCATCCGGCGAGCTCGATCCTGGAATACTTTATTTCCAGGATGGCAACCTTGACGATATCCTGCCGCAGTTTGTTGAAGCGATCAACGCGCACCGCCATTTTGAAAGGGAAATTGAACCGCCTCGGTCAATGTAACTCAGTCAAATGCAACGAACTTGTAGTTACGTGGCAGCCAGCGTGTGGGCTGCCCGTTGCATATCAAGGACGTAATAATTCTTGAGCGGATGAAAAAGATGTAACTTCACTTCTACGATGCGTGGGGATGGCAAGCAAAGTGTATGCGCTGGCGATTTTATAGCGCGTACCTTGGACCGTTTCGGACGCTCTGCTTTGTCGGGCTGCCTCGCCAGCCGCGGCACAATAATCTCCCTCATCTGTACACGGTATCTTTGCCCATGTTTTTCCAAATGAATTCATTTGCCATCTTGCGGGTGGCGCTCGTTCTATCATTGGTTAGCCCCTTTTTCAACACGGTGCTCGCGGATGAACAGGTTCGTCAGCCAGCCGCCGCGCCCGCGCAACTCGCGCCAGCACAGCTGACCCCGGCACAAGCGAAGCGCACGCTTGCTATTCTTCGGGATGACAGGAAACGAGCAGAGCTCGAAGAAACCCTTGACGCAATAGCCCAAGCGACCGGTGGAGCACCTGCCTCTATGGACGTGCCCGCTGCAACCGCTACGCCCGTAGAGCCTGCCGAACCAGCTACGGAAAAAAAAGCACTGCCTATAGAACTGGCGGAAGGCGGTCTGATTGCTCAGGTGTTCGACCTGTTGGCAAAACGCGTGGACGCGGTTGTTGACCAACTGAGATCCACTGCGCGCATGCTGTTTCAGATAAGGACCGTGGGCGACTGGTGGGAGTATAACCTGGGTGTACCGGAGCGCCGTGCGGTTGTGCTTGATGCGCTGTCGGAGACAGCCCTTACGCTGGCTGGAGCGCTTTTCGCGTATTTGCTGCTGGAGTTTGCGCTCCGTCGTCCTCGCAAGCTGGTCGAGGACCGGGCGGCTGCCCGTCAGGCCGCCAGGCAGCCGGTCGCTGCACAATCGAAGGCGAAGGCGGAGGCCGCCCCCAGTCCGGCTTCCCCGAATGAACACGCTGTTGAGTCCATGCGAAAGGTGCCGGCCGCTGATCGCCACTGGAGCCTTCTACGCCGGCTGCCGTTTGCCGTTGCACACTGGGTACTGGAATTGCTTCCGTTGATCGCTTTTGTCGCTGTCGCCATCGTATTGCTGAATGCGTTCGGTGGCCGGTCCACTGCGTTTTACAGCGCCACCATCTTGATAGTCGGCGCGTACGCCGCCACAAGAATCGCGTTGAGCGTGGTTCATCTCATGGCGTCGCCGCTGGGGCAGGGTCTGCGGCTGATGCACATCAGCGATGGTGCGGCGGATTTCCTGAATCGCTGGCTGCGGTGGATTGTCGTGGTCGCCGTATTTGGTACCGCCATCGCCGATATCGCCCTGCAAACGGGCGCGACCTCCGATACGCACCTTGCGCTTTCCCGGTTGGTCAGCCTGGCTGTTCATGTGATGTTGTTGATCATGGTCTTTCGCAGTCGAAAAGCGACTGCAGCCGCTATCCGTGGTACCGTTTCGGATAGCCAGGATTTGTTCGGGATTCGCGGGATGCTGGCGGATAGCTGGTCGTTTGTCGCGACATTCGTTATCGTCGCCATGTGGTTGCTGTGGTCGGCGGGGGCGGAGAATGGTTTTCAGCATGTGCTTCAGGTCTTTGCATGGTCGGCGGCAGTGATCGTCTGCG
>JBDTHR010000127.1:0-4450 GCA_039936855.1 Nitrosospira sp.
TCAGGGATTTTATATATGGACATTATTTTTTTGCATGAGATCAAGATCAAAACCTTGATTGGGATCTATCCATGGGAGCTCAGCACTGCCCAAACCATCCAACTCGATTTGGAGATCGGGTTGGTGACAAGTCGAGCTTGCCAAACTGATAATATCGAGGATGCGCTGGATTATGCGCTTGTTGTCCAGCGCATCAATGAAACCCTTTCGCAGAAACACTTCTCTCTGCTGGAAGCCTTGGCTGAGCATATCGCGCAAATCGTGTTGATCGAATTCAAATCACCCTGGATAAAAGTCAGCGTGGCGAAACTCAGCGCGATACGCGGCGTGAAAAAAGTAGGAATATGCATCGAGAGAGGATCGCGGCTCGCGTAAAAACGCGAACGCTTCAGGTTGGGCGCGCTTTGTCCGCTAATAATATAAGCACAAACCCGTATGCGCCCGCATGCGGGACAACGCGGGGTAATTGGTGCCGAGGGCAGTTGAACGGAGCCTATCGTCCGTCAACTCCTCCGCAACGCATCACGCTTTAACTTGCAATCAATGCTTCTTCAATCTCGGTAAAAGTCCTCGCCACCTCTATCGGCAGAATCGCAGCACCCAGTTGCTTCTCGATTTGCGTCAAAGAAAAAATACCGCACACCTCGAGGTTACCGTCTTGATCGCTCTCTACGACCAAAGCATGCTGCCGCCCGGCATTGCGCAAGCTCGCGACAACGTTTGCGACCTTGCCATGCTGAACCTGTTCGATCGGGATAGCTTCCAAATGGTCAAGCGGGGTCATGATATCGGCGACCAGAACCTCATTATGCTTCATGTGCCGCTCCTGAATGAAACGGAGCGGCTTTTCACCAAGAATATCGGCTGCGGTAATCAAGCCCACGAGAATGCTGTCCTGGTTCAGTACCAGCAATGAACGTATACCTCGTTCTATCATGTGCGTATTCGCGCGTTCCATGGTTTCATTGGGTTCCGTTGTCCCTGCCTCGATGGTACGCAGGTCGGTCATCACATCAAGTGCGGGTGACATCAGAGTGACAAATTTAGGCGGAATCGGGCGGACAACCCGGATAGCGCCCGCCAGACGCTGTGCAGGAAGAGGGTGATATTCGGACATGGCAAGATCCTCCAGTAGTGGTGGACGGGATACGCTTGAAATCTGAAAATACAAGCCTCCCATATTCAAACTGTACGCGCAACAAGATGCGGGGTCAATTGGATAAACAGCATATACCACCGCACGAAACAGAAGCGGGTCATAAACTTGATGAAGATAATCGGAAGGGGAAACTCCGGCGGGAATCAGGACATTGAAAATTTAACCAACCGCAGGGTAATTACGGTTTCTTATGCGGATAATCCACGCTCATCCTTCAATGCGCCGATTTCCTTGTTCAGTTGGCACAGCATCCCTACCGGGTCTTCCGCCTGTGTGACCGGCCTGCCAATGACAAGGTAATCCGCGCCATTTTCAATCGCTTGGCGTGGAGAGGTTACCCGCATCTGGTCTCCCTGAGAAACGTCGACCGGACGTATCCCCGGTGTAACGAGGCAAAAGCGCTCGCCCATCATTTTCCTGAGCATGGGTGCCTCCAGCGCTGACGCCACCACGCCATCCAGCCCACAGTCGCGCGCCAGCAAAGCCAGCCGCTGGACTGCATCCTGAGGGTGACCCTTCAGGCCGATCTCGTTCATATCCTCCGCCCCCATGCTGGTGAGGAGGGTGACCGCGATAAGCCTGGTTTTTCCCGGCGGCACAACTTCCCGGGCTGCCGTGAGCATTTTTCTCCCCCCAAGCGCATGGATATTCATCATCCAAACGCCCAACCCCGCTGCAGCCTTGCATGCACCCGCCACTGTGCTGGGAATATCGTGAAATTTCAGATCGAGGAAAACCTCAAATCCGTTATCCATCAATTTTTCAACCAATTGTGGACCCGCGGCGGTAAAGAGCTCCTTTCCCACCTTGACCCTGCATGATGCAGGGTCAAGCTTGGCCGCCAGGTCCAGTGCCTGTTTTGCGTCAGGAAAATCCAGGGCAATAATGATTCTTGGGTCGTTCATACGATAGGTCAGGCATTTTCAATAAATTTGGCGGAAGCACTTACAACTGCTCAATTCGCATTGGATAGACGGGCTTTCGATAAATCGAGAGTTATTGCCAATACCAATAGCCGGTAACGACATCGGCCGGCCTCGCCATGACGTTCAGCTTACGAAGAAACCTGATAAACGATGAACAGAAGCAATGCCGCGGGTGACTTTGAAGGCACGCATATGCAGGTTGACCCATTCCCGCCCTGCCTGAATGGGCAGGGCGGGAATGGCGCTACCTTATCTTATCGATGCTCATCCAGCGAAGGATATCTTTTTCTGTATGTCGAAATTTCCCGCCTCTGGCTGAATATCTTGCCAAGACAGGACCCGATGCCAATAGCCACGCCGAGGGCTAAAAACAATAATAGTATCAATACCAGCGGCGCGTGCCATTCATAACCGAAATAATAATGTAGCGTTACCGTTTCGACATTTCTCACGGTAAAACCAAGCAATAGCAGAAATAGCGCGATGCGCAAGAACCATCTCAGGTAACGCATGATTCCTTTTCCCCGGGGTCAGACATCGTTAACGGAATGAACCGTGCAAACACCTCAATATCTTCGTATTGTATCGGTTGATTCGCTTCAACATAAGTAAAAAAACGGCACGGTCCTTCGACCCTGCCGTCATTATGCCTACCCATTCAATACGATTTTTCAGGTTTTTTTATCGACTCGCTCACGCATTTCCTTCCCCGCCTTGAAATGGGGAACATACTTTTCCGGCACCTTGACCTTCTCTCCGGATTTTGGATTACGCCCGACACGCGGCGGCCGGTAGTTGAGATCGAAGCTGCCGAATCCCCGAATTTCAATACGTTGCCCCTGCGCTAAACTCTTGGCCATCGCATCAAGTATCACCTTGACCGCAAGCTCGGCATCCTTCGCGCCTAGCTGCGGATAGCGGGTTGCAAGCCTTGAGATCAGTTCAGATTTTGTCATGGACGCCCTTTATTGTTCAGTATTTTTTACATCCATCTTGGCTTTAAGCAACGCACCCAAACTGGTGGTTCCCGCGCTTGCAGCACTATCCACTGCAACCTTTTGCATGGCGCCGGATTCCTCTGCTGCGTCCTTGGCCTTGATGGAAAGATTGATGCCACGGTTCTTTCGGTCGACATTGATTATCATTGCCTCGACCGTATCACCTTCCTTCAAGTGTGAGCGAATGTCCTCGACCCTGTCACGCGATACTTCGGATGCACGCAAGTAGCCCTCGACATCATTTTCCAGCGCGATTACCGCACCCTTGGGATCAATCGATTTGACCGTGCCTTTGACGAGGCTGTTCTTATCGTTTATCGAGACAAAGCTGTTGAATGGGTCACCTTCCAACTGCTTGATACCCAGTGAAATCCGTTCACGCTCGACATCGATGGATAACACCATGGCCTCCACTTCGTCGCCTTTCTTATAATTGCGAACCGCTTCTTCACCCGGTTGATTCCATGAGAGATCGGAAAGATGCACCAACCCGTCTATCCCCCCCTGCAATCCGATGAAAACGCCAAAATCGGTGATGGACTTTATTTGCCCGCGCACTTTGTCGCCCTTTTGATGGTTAATGGCAAAGTCGTCCCATGGATTGACCTTGCATTGCTTCATGCCGAGCGAGATACGCCGACGCTCCTCATCGATTTCCAGGATCATCACTTCCACTTCGTCGCCCAATTGCACCACTTTGGAGGGATACACGTTTTTGTTGGTCCAATCCATTTCAGAGACATGCACGAGCCCTTCGATACCCTGCTCGATTTCAACAAACGCGCCATAATCGGTCAGATTGCTGACTTTTCCGAACAGGCGGGTATGCGGCGGATAACGTCGGGAAAGGCCGACCCATGGGTCTTCGCTCAATTGCTTCATGCCCAGCGATACGCGATTCTTTTCCTGATCGAACTTAAGTACCTTGGCGGTCACTTCATCACCGACACTGATAACCTCGGTAGGATGTTTTACCCGCCGCCATGCAAGATCCGTGATGTGCAACAGTCCGTCTATGCCGCCCAGATCCACGAAGGCGCCATAATCCGTTATATTCTTGACAATACCCTTGACTATTGCACCTTCTGTCAAATTCGCAAGCAGGGTCTGGCGATCGGCGCCCTGGCTCTCTTCCAGAACCGCGCGACGCGATACAACCACATTGTTGCGCTTGCGATCAAGCTTGATGACCTTGAATTCCATCTCCTTGTTTTCGTATGGAGTCGTATCCTTGACCGGACGGATATCCACCAGCGAACCAGGAAGAAAAGCGCGTATGCCGTTGATCATGGCAGTCAGACCACCCTTGACCTTGCCGCTTACGATGCCGGAGACGATGGCGCCGCTTTCCATCGCAGCCTCCAGGT
>JBDTHR010000128.1:0-6922 GCA_039936855.1 Nitrosospira sp.
TTGCATTCCATTGACAAAACGGAAGTGCTGACGCGTATTCCACCCTTTATACGCGAGCATTTCGATCACTTCAGCACGTGCGATACTTGCCAGCGCATCTTCTGGAAAGGTTCGCACTGGCAGCGCATGCTTAGCCAATTGGATGAGTGCATGGCGGGTAGCCAACCTCCTGAACGATTTATATAGGCGATTTTTGAAAGCCGAGCTGTCCGCCTGATCGAATAAAAAAGCTTCTTGGCGCGTACATTACGCCAACGCGCATCGCGTTCCCCATTCGAATTTATCGATGAATGTGGTAGCATTGCATCGCCGAGGCCGGTACACAACGATAAGTTGTATCTCGTTGTCCCGTCCAAGGTTGCTTGGAAATTCCGGTTCACTGAAATCCGGGTCGTTAGCTCAGCTGGTAGAGCAGCGGACTCTTAATCCGTAGGTCGAGCGTTCGAACCGCTCACGACCCACCAATAAAATTAAGGAGTTACAGCTAAATACTTGTAGCTCCTTTTTTATTTTTTTAAAAATGTAATCGGTTTGTAACTGATACTTCTCAACGATCCGGTATTTTATTTGCATGAGTTTGGCTTTAATCTGACAAATAATGTCAAATTGAATTGCTGCTAACTCTCAGAAATGCTAACTCGCAAAAATTCTGGATATGAGCTCTCGAACTTTTCTTACGGGTTTGAACTGGCGTATTTTATGCTGTTCGGCTCCACGTCGGGGCGGTTCACGCTGTCTGCTTGCTCCCGGTTAGAACGCCTGGTTTTTATGGATTTCGGCCAGGAGACGGAAAACCAAAGCATTGCCATGTAAGCCCCTTCAGCATCCAAAATAATCACTCGACAGGAGACGAAAACTGGACAGGATGCGCTCTATTCGCACCTTGTCCGGATGTTCCGAGTAGAAAATCAGGTATCGACCGAAGGGAATGAACCGAATGCCTTGGCCTAACTCCTCGCACAGGGAAGCGGCTTTGGGGAAGGTGATGATCTTGCGGCAGTGCTCACGAAGTTCATGGATGAAAGACAGGGCGCGAAGCGGATTGTCGCGGGCGATGTAGTCGGCAATTTCCTCAAGATCGCGCTCCGCTAAGGACGAGAATAAACACTGCATGGGTGATCAAGCCTGGGGAATGGCCCTAGCTTGATACTTTGCTTCGAGACGCGCAAAAACATCTTCAGCCGGCTGGCCCGGGCTCTCGATCCCCTCGCGAATTTTGGCGCGGTATTCCTCAATTTCAATTTCGCGCAGACGCTCCCGGCTTTCAAGAGTTCGCAAGGCTTCCCGCACGACCTCACTTGCGCTGGCATAACGCCCGCTCTCTATCTGGTGACGGATGAACTGCTCAAAGTGGTCGCCTATGGCGTAGCTGGAAGGCATATAAGTCCTCTCTTCGGGAATAATTATCTCTATATTATCAATTTTTGATAAGTCTCTGCAAGATGTCATTCTCACTATTCTACGAACAGGAAAAAGCCCTGCGACCTGATCGTCATCGGCAAAAACGGCCAGAACACGGCTGAAGAGATGCTGTTCGGCAGTGTGACATTGCACGTGCTGGAGTTGACTACGACTACCAGTTCTTCATGGCTTCATCTTCTCAAAGGTTGAAGTCTCCTCAAAATGCAGTACGTTTCAATCTCTATGTATGGCATCGCACAGACCCGCCGGTGAAGTTTCCCGTATCCTGTTCCGATCGTTCGATTGCACCAACCTTCCCTGTCTATCAGAGCGTGCCCTGATCCGAATGGGCAACGGTGAATAGGCATAACTGTGTACTGTGTATAGGAAGAACAATGGCTGACCAAAACAAACCCACGACGACTGATGCCGGCATACCGGTTGCAAGTGACGAACACTCGCTGACCATTGGCCCGGATGGACCGATCGTATTACACGATCACTATCTGCTCGAGCAGATGGCGAATTTCAACCGCGAGCGCATCCCCGAACGCCAGCCCCACGCCAAGGGCGGCGGTGCTTTCGGCCACTTCGAAGTCACCAGCGACGTCAGTGCGTATACCAAGACCGCAGTATTTCAGCCCGGCACGCAGAGCGATACTCTGATCCGCTTTTCCACGGTTGCCGGGGAACGCGGCAGTCCCGATACTTGGCGCGATCCGCGCGGGTTTTCACTCAAGTTCTACACGACTGACGGCAACTACGACATGGTTGGCAACAATACGCCGATCTTTTTCATTCGAGACCCAATGAAGTTCCAGCACTTTATCCGGTCGCAGAAGCGCCGAGCGGATAGTGGGCTCCGCGACCATGATATGCAATGGGATTTCTGGTCGCTGTCACCGGAATCGGCGCATCAGGTCGCCTGGTTGATGGGCGACCGCGGCATCCCGAAAACGTGGCGACACATGAACGGCTACTCCAGTCATACCTACATGTGGCTCAACGCCAAGGGCGAGAAGTTCTGGGTCAAATACCACTTCAAGACCGACCAGGGAATCGAGTATCTGACCCAGGCCGAGGCCGATATTCTGGCTGGCGTCGATGCCGACTACCATCGGCGGGATTTGTTCGAGTCGATCAAGAAAGGCGATTTTCCGAGCTGGACTCTGAAGATGCAGATCATGCCGTTTGAAGACGCCAAGACCTACCGCTTCAATCCATTCGACCTGACAAAAGTCTGGCCACACAAGGATTACCCGCTGATCGAGGTCGGCAAGCTGACCTTGAATCGTAATCCAACCGACTATCACACCGAGATAGAGCAGGCTGCGTTCGAGCCGAGTAACCTGGTACCGGGAATCGGCTTGAGTCCGGACAAGATGCTCTTGGCCCGTGGCTTCGCCTACTCCGATGCGCACCGTGCCCGGCTCGGCGTCAATTACAAGCAGATTCCGGTAAATCGACCACAGGCGCCCGTCCACAGTTACAGCAAGGATGGCGCCATGCGGACCGAGAATGTGGCCGATCCTGTGTACGCGCCTAACTCATACGGCGGCCCGAAGGCTGACCCTACGCGAACTGATGAGGCTGGCCAGTGGTTTGCGGATGGCGATATGGTGCGCAAGGCCTATACGTTGCGACGCGATGACGACGACTTCGGCCAGGCAGGGACCCTGGTTCGCGAAGTGCTGGACGCCGCTGCGCGCGACCGATTGGTGAGCAATGTAGTCGGCCACCTCAAGGCCGGTGTTTCCGCACCGGTGCTCGAGCGGGCCCTCGCATACTGGCGCCAGGTCGACAAGAATTTAGGGGATCAAATTGCCGAGGGCGTGCAACGCTAACGGCTCAGCCGGCGACAGCAAGTGGAGCTCGAAAATCGGCTGCGGCTGACGAGAAGACCAGGAGCAATCGAAACAATCGGGGACAGACCACGATTTTTTTTCCGATATGATACGCGTGTCTACGAATTAACTCGAAAACCCAATGCCGCGCCGCCCTCGCCTGAATCTTCCTGGCATTCCATGGCACATTATCCAGCGCGGTAACAACCGCACTGTCTGCTTTTATTCCGAAGGCGATTACCTCTTCTATCTGCATTACCTGGAGAAAAACGCGGTCCGCTTCGGTTGTGCCGTGCACGCCTACGTGCTCATGACCAACCACGTCCATCTGCTCTTGACACCCCAAAATGCAGACAGTGCGAGCCTGCTCATGAAACACCTGGGCCAGCGTTACGTGCAGTACGTTAACCGCACCTACCGGCGCAGCGGTACCCTCTGGGAGGGACGCTTTCGCTCCTGCCTTACTCAGACCGAGGATTATTTGCTTGCCTGCTACCGCTACATCGAACTCAACCCGGTGCGCGCCGGTATGGTACGGCATCCGCGCGACTATCGCTGGTCGAGCTATGCGGCGAATGCAGAAGGCCAGCCGAACCACCTCATCCGGCCTCACGATCAATACCTTGGTTTGGCCCAAAGTGATGCCCAGCGTCAGATAGCCTACCGCGACCTGTTCAAGACGGATCTGGACGCAGACCTGCTCAGCCGGATTCGGGACTCAACCAACGGCAATTATGTGCTTGGGGCTGAGTGTTTTCAAAAGGAGATTGAATCCACGCTCAACCAGCGTGCCACACGCGGCAAGGCGGGCCGTCCGAAAAAAGCTGTCGAAGGCAACAAAGCGTAACTGGAATGGTTCAAGAAGAGACATGGAAAAAGGCATTCTGTCTCTCTTATGCACGAGTCGTCAGCCGAAGAATCGTTGTAAATTGCATAGTTGCCACGGCGGCTATTGCATTTGCAGGTACTATCTGAATTCGCCCACTCAAGATATGCAATCCCCTAATGCAAAAAGAAGTTGAAGATAAATCCACGTACGCCGTCGTGGCGGCCGTACAACTGCCGAACATAAGCGATAACGAGTTCGAAGCGTCGTTGAGCGAGTTGCGCGAACTTGCCAGAACGCTGGGGTATGAGGTCGTCCACACGTTCGTGCAGAAGCGCTCAAGTTTCGACGTCACAGGATATCTCGGTGCCGGCAAGCGACAGGAGATACGAAGCTTCGTGAACAACGAACCTGCCGAGTTCGAGGAAATAGCCGCCAGTCCTGATAGCCGGGATATCGATGTCATCCTGGTCGACCATGAGATCTCGCCATCGCAGGCGCGCAACCTCGAAAAGGAGGTCGGCTGCGAGGTAATGGACCGCACTATGGTCATCCTTGAAATTTTTCACCGCAATGCCCGCTCGCGCGCTGCGCAGGCCCAGGTGGAGATCGCGCGCCTCGGGTACATGGCGCCGCGCCTGCGCGAGGCGGCGAAGCTCGCGGGGCCGCAAGGACGGCAGCGCAGTGGCGTCGGTGGCCGGGGCGGCGGCGAGTCGCACACGGAATTGGATCGACGAAAAATCCGTGATCGCATCGCCGAACTTCAACAGGAAATCGTCGCGATGGATGTCGAGCGCAAGACGCAGCGTGTCCGGCGGCAAAAACGTCAGGGGTTTGCTGGCGTGGCACTCGTCGGCTATACAAACGCCGGCAAGTCCACCTTGATGCGGGCGCTCACGGGAAGTGAGGTGCTGATAGCGAATAAGCTCTTCGCCACGCTTGATACCACGGTGCGCGCCCTTTACCCGGAAAGCATGCCACGGGTACTCGTCAGTGACACGGTGGGTTTCATAAAGAATTTGCCACACGGGCTCGTCGCCTCGTTCAAATCAACGCTGGACGAAGCGCTGGATGCATCCCTGCTGCTCCACGTTATCGATGCGAGCGACCCCGGGTGTGAGCGCCAGATTGAGGTCACGGATAGCGTGCTTGAGGAGATCGGTGCGAATGTCGTGCCCCGCATTCGCGTCTTCAACAAGATCGACCACGTTGGCGATGCGGCGGCGCAAGCTGAACGCGAAGCAGACCTGCGGACACGGTACCCGGATTGCGTGGTGATGAGCGCACGCCGCCCTGAGGATGTCGCAGGGCTCCACCAGACGATCGTTGTGTTTTTCCAGCAGGATCTGATTGAGGCCGAGCTTTTTCTTCCCTGGTCAGCACAGCAACTGCGCGGGGAAATCTACGCAAGTTGTCGGGTGCTGGAGGAGCACTCCGACAATGAGGGTACCTTCTTCCGGGTTCGCGGCGAGCCCAATGCCGTGAATGACCTGCGCGAGCAGTTCAGCCAGACGCGCTAAATCCAGCGCATTTGACCCCAACAATCTGATTCCATGTGTCAAGTACTAATGCTGGACAATATTCAACCGGCAGCTACCCCAGATAAGTATAGAATGGCTTAGCCAGACTTAACCAGACTTGAAAACCGCGGTCAACTGCGGCAAAGTAACAACGATTCAGGTAGGAATGTTAGCGGTCGAGTGGTCACTATGTAAGCATCATTAATGCAAGGAGAGCATCATGGCCAAAGGTCAGCAAAAGAAAAACAAGGAAGCAAAGAAACCTAAAAAGAAACCGACACCCGCTATCTGACGCGCCCTTGCGCTGAGCAGATCGGGTGGCGGTGAAGAATGAAAGATATCGCCGGTTTTCTGATGTGTGGTATATGGAGATTAACCGGCGGTACCAACCCGGCTTTAAAATGAAAAGGACCTGAATCGCTGCAAGCCTTTATTTGTTCGGCTTGTCGATTCGGACAAATTTGGTAACTGTAGTCAATAAGCCGCTCTCTGGTGGTCAATCGCCACTAGCAGCAGAAGCGTCTTTCTCCTCGTTGTAAATCTCTTCTTGATCCGTTCTGCCGACCAATGCTTGCCATGGGCTCATGCAATACCTTTTTTAAACTCTGCATGTGAAACCCGTCCAGGTATTCGAATGGAAAGTTCATGCTTTCATTAGGCACGCTCACAAAATCTCCAGTTATCATTCCGCAAGCGAGTATCCTGAGTTGAGCCTGTGTATTTCAATCCCCGAAGCAAAGGCATCGACCAATCCTCCTCATTTTCAAAATTCGCAACAGAGGTTTGAACAATGTTTCGCAGTGTCCTTGAGACGTCATCATGAAAAGAATTTTGTTGTTGCTATGTTTCCTGCCACTCGCGGCGTGCGCTCCCCAGAAGGCGTTGAAGGGATTCGATAGTGAATTTGATGGCAATAAATCCTGGACTGAGCTGCGGGCGCAACTGCCCGCCTATCCTGAAGATAAAAATCTGTTGCTTTTTGACGCTGGCCCTGCCAGCGATAACCTTCACTATATTGACGCTCCTTCCATTGTTGTGGGAAAGGACAATATCGTGCGCTACACGTTGATAATCAAATCTCCCCAAGGCGCGACAAACATAAGCTACGAGGGCATGCAGTGCGCGACCGACGGTGCTGGAGAGAACGTGAAAGCGAAATTGTTGATATTTAAATTACGGGGTACCGCAAAAAGGCTATACGCCATAGCGCGTGACGACAAGACGTGGGTACGGGCACGGGTATCAAAATGGGAGGAACTCGAAGCCGTATCACAGCACTATGCGCAACGGGCGCTTTCCAGATATTTCTTCTGTCCGGCTGATATTACCGT
>JBDTHR010000129.1:0-5510 GCA_039936855.1 Nitrosospira sp.
CATAGAGCGCGGCATAAACGTTCCATATCCCCAGATTGTGATCCTTGGTGATCTGGCGCACCGCCTCGTCCGGAATCGAACCCGGTCCTTTTACATAGTCGCTTCGACGGGCCTTCACCGGCGCTTCGTACAATGCGTGAGCAATAACCACGGCATTGGGTATCACACCACTGATGCGCAGCGGGCGAATCGTTTCGACGATCTCCACGATGTCGTCCTCATTCTGGTACTGTATGACGAACGGCTTGAAAGCCGGAGGCGCCGGCATCAGCCAGAAGCCGAGCTTGGTGACAATACCGTAATTGGACTGGGTGAAAATACCATCCAGGTAGGGACCGTAACCCCACTTGAATACCTGCCATGTATTGGAATTCGGCATGGAGCCCATCCCCGTGCGCAGCACCTCGCCATTGGCGAGAACCACCTCCATCCCGCACGAAAACATGAAATGCTCGCCATAGGGCGTATACCCGACTCCCCGGTCCAGCGTATTGCCGACCGGTCCCGCAATCGCAGAAGGAGCCGGAAAGGATAACCACAAACCCAGCTTGCGTTCGGCAATGTAGTCGTAGAGTTGCTTGTAAGTCACGCCTGGCTCGACCAGAGCATAAGCCAGGTCTTTATCGACTTCGAGAATACGGTTCATCAGCTTGAGGTCAAGTACCACCTGGCCGCGCTCGGCCGGTGCTGCGGAGCCATAGCCCAGATTCTTTCCGGTCGAGATAGTCCATACGGGCACTTTATAACGGTTGCAGATGCCTACAATCTTCTGGATCTGTTCCACCGTCGTCGCCAGCAGTGCCGCAGAAGGCGCATGCTCCGCATCCGGCACCGGCAGCATCGTCTTGATGTAGGGCGTGAGTTGCGCCGCGCTGGTGAGTACGGAAGCCTCGCCCAAAGCAGCTCGAAATTCATTTATGGCGGCATCGAAAGTATCTTCGGATACACCATTGGGCAGTGCAATATATTTGCTGGCCATAGCTTTGTTCTCCTCGGCGCTACGCTAAATATCGATTACGAATGACGTAAACTCCGCTGCATCAATCCGCTCGCCTTGGTTTCCAGCAGCCGACCGATGCACGAAAGCGCGACTGGAGCATGATTCCTGAAGCGCGCCCGTACCCAGCGCCGCAGCCATTACCGAATATCCTACCGATTCCACCCAGCCTGTGGATCGCGGCTGCCCTGTCCCCATCCTGGTTCCATGCATGGGCGCCCGTTGCGAAACCGGCGCCCATCTTCCGGTGCTATCCCAGCCAAGCGATTCGCAGCCATTCGAGAACGAAAGGCCGGAGCAATGAAGATGCACCGCATCCGGTCCGTCAAGCCGATAGCTCAGGAAACCGGAGGTAAAACCTTCCGCATTTGCGCTATCGGTCTGCGCCTGCGCAACAGAATGGGCTGCGGAGAAAAAATTTTCTGTTATGGAAAAACTGCTTTGATTCTCAATGAGCTGGGAAGCAAGGATACCCCCGGCGCTATGCGCGGGCGACGCCGCCGCCCATACATGGCGAAGCCTCGAAATATCAGGGGAAATGCCCTGGACGGAGGCGTCATGGCCCGAGGAAACATGCGAACCCAGCAAAAGCAGCCTGGCGCCGGCATTCCGTACCAGTTCCGTGAAAACCGCTGCGCTGCCGTCATCCATCACGGCGACCCAGCGTGTTCCGCGGGACTTTTCCAGCAACCGTGTCGCTACCTCATAATCGCTGAGTAGTCCACCTTTCAATTTTATAACTTGCGGCGCGCCATGGTCATCTCCCGCACCTGCGGCCGTCATTCCGCCACGCTTGGCAGAGTATTGAACGGCCGAGCGGAAACCGGCGGCAAACGCGGCATCCACCGGAGTGTTTCCCAGCAGAAGTCCAAATCTTTCCACCCTTCCCTGGGGGATTGCAAACGCGCCCGCAGGAATGCCCAACGCCAGCAGTGTCCCTCCCGTCAGCGCACCCTTCATAAGATTACGTCTGTTAACGTCCATTGCTCAGTCTCCCTGCGCTTACCGGTTACTGCCGGTCGATTCAATTCTTCGAGATATAATCAGCCAGTTTTGCCAGCGACTCGTCGTCGATCTCGGAAGCCCTAAAAGCAGGCATCGCCCGGAGTCCGTTTCTCACCACCGTGCGGATATACGCTGCAGGAAGCTCACGACCGCGAATCTGTGGCCCCACAGGACCACCTTCATGACAATAAGCGCAAACCTTGGTATAGACTTCGACGCCATCTTTCCACGCAAACCCTGGCGCGCGAACTTTCTCAGGCGCTGCCCACGCGGCATCGGCGACGAATCCAGCGGTGATTATCAGTGCGAGCATAAACCCGATAGCTGAACCTTCCGGTCTTATTTTCCTCATACCGCGCCTCTCATGGATCGTATTGCTTGTTGAGAACAGAATTCATGCGCTTCGCGCGATTCATCGGGGATAACGGGAGTCGTTTACTTACTTTATCATATAAGAGAATATTGCAAGGGCAAGAAAAGCTGCCCCTGACTTGAACGTATGCCTATACAGGCAACCGCAACACGACCCTTCCGCTTGTACTCGGCCCACTCAACACGAGCAGTGCCGAGCGAACCGCGCAACGTGGCGGTCATCCTGTGGGAACCTGAGAATACCTTCGCTACGTTGAGGCTGACAATCGTTTGGGGCTGACAATCGTATAAGCAGTGCCCTGGTTGTCCTTCTTGCTGTGCAGGGCTGCGGGTCGGCCGCACTCCTGAAAACTATTCGCACCGAGGTCAACCCCAACCCACCGGCTTACCCGGTGGCTGTTGAGTCGGATTTTCAATGGATGCCTTTTGTATCAAGTCTAATTTCAGCAAAATTACAGCATCCATGATATTTCGGAAGCGCGCATACAAGTACCGTTCTCCAGCGCAAAGATCCGGCTACTCAACATTGCTTCTGTAATAAAACCAGAAAAACCATACAGATACAATGGGATTCTTATGTTTGCTACCGAACAGAGTTTAACGCAAAGCATCCGCATTATTGCCGAGCCAGCGTTTTATTGACGTGGCAATCCTTCCGCATAAAACGAACATCAAGGAGAAGAAACAGATGAAAAAATTACTCGTGTTGGCAATTGCTTTGGTCCTTCCAGCGTTTGCAGTTCACGCAGAAACGAGCAAGAAAGGCGATCTTAACGATGCTGAAATTGCCCATATCGTCGTTACCGCCAACCAGGTCGATATCGATGCCGGCAATCTTGCCGAGAAAAAGGCGTCTGACGAAGATGTCCGTGCATTCGCCCATCGTATGGTCGGCGAACACACGGACGTCAATAAGGCAGCGAAAGAATTGGCAGCCAAGCTCAATGTGACGCCCCAGGATAACCCGATCAGCAAGAGCTTGACGGAAGGCGGCAAAAAAAATATTGAAAAGTTGGAGCGCCTGAGCGGCAAGGATTTCGATAAAGCCTACATTGACGGCGAAATCGATCTTCATACGAAAGTAATCGATGTAGCCGACAATAAGTTGGTGCCCAACGTCAAGAACGAAGAGTTGAAGGCCTTGCTGGTAAAGGTACGCCCCGCGTTTGTCTCCCACCTTGACCATGCGCAAAAACTCAAGGCGGAATTGAAATAAAAGTATTGAAGCTGAGAGTGGACGGAGACCAGGTTGTACCGTTTTGCCTGGTCTCCTCTGGGTGCGGTAATTTGGTTCTTAGGCACCTTCTATAGGGTTCTTGTTCGTCGGCTCGAGGCTTTTGCTTCATGTTTTTTTACGACGTCAATCACCCTCACGCAGTTGCGCTTCACTTCGCACCTTATGTTCAACTTACGGTAAGGCTTGCACCCGTGAGTGTGCCAACCCCGGACGTACAATAAGAAGGTAAGCTTCAGCTCACCTTCTTATTGCGGTTCTATCTACCTGGCAGCCTGTCGGACTTAAAGGAAATCGGCTGCAAAAAAGTCTGGCGGGTTCATATTTCGCGGCTTTTTCAGCCAATAGAATAGCTATTGGCCTTCAAAACCCTCAAAATCCGCTCTCAGCCAGCCACTTTTTCACTGCGATTCTTTAAGTCCGGCAGGCTGCTAGTCATTGAGTCATTTTTTGACTGTGGCCGCCAGCCTGGCATGATGCGTGGAGGATCCGCCACGGCCGGACGATGAAGCGTGGCTGCCGGAGCGGCTTTTTCCCGCATGCGAGGCTTCACCGCCTTTTCGACCGGCTTCGCGCGCTTCTGCGGAATCAAATTCATGAGCGGTTCCTTTTTCGTGAGCCGCTTTACCGCCTTTGCTCGCAATTTCGCGCTGTTTATCTCCGTCCATCGAGGCAAAGCCGCGCTTGCTACCGCCACCACTGCTTTTTGATGTAGGCATTTTTATCTCCTGATATCCAAAAAATAAATAATTCCCGTTTGCACCAGCCCGGCGTCCAGTTCTGACGCCTGCTTGACGCGTCGGCAGTGCTGACCAGGGAAGCTTGTCTCCGCTTTTAATGACCGAGACGTGATTTGATGTTAATGGGCATCGCTGCTCTTTTATGTACGGCGGCGAACATAAAGCTGAAAAAATTAATTCGTTTGTATTTATTACGCCTGAATGAAAAGACGTACGACCAATCTCCATGTCATGAAGAATAGACCTTTTTGACTGCCCGTTTATACACAAGGCACATACATACTCGTGCGATTGCGTAGAATCGCGCACAGGCAGCGTCAACGGGGATTCAAAACAAAGAGGAACGAACTGAGCAGCATCGGACGGCAGGCTGCTAAATGGAGGTGATCAGATCCTTGAGTACCTTGAAATTCACAGGCTTGGTCAGGTGATAATCAAAGCCGCTCTCATGAGATAGTCGGCGGTCTTTCTCCTGACCCCAGCCAGTCAACGCTATCAACCTCATATCGTCGAATTGCGGTTGCTCCCGAATACGGCGCGCCACTTCGTTACCATCCATACCTGGCATGCCGATATCCATGAGGATCACGTTAGGCCGGTAATCGGGAATAGTCACGAGTGCTGCTGGACCGCTATTGGCAGCCTCGACATCGAGGCCCATCGATTCAAGCAGCATGACAAGCACCTCTGCCGCATCATGATTATCGTCCACCACTAAAACACGTAACTTGCGCGCCGTAGTATCCGTTTCCGGCGATTCGAGACTTTTTTCATTCATAGTGTTTCCGCTAACGACAGTCATACAATAAACTCGCTGCCTTTATCTTCTCCCTCACTTATGGCGTCGATCATGTCGCCGTGCATTTTAACGAGACGATAGACCAGGTTTGAGCCAAATACCGAGTCCGCCCTGCGCCCCGTCACTATTTCGTCGTTCCTGAGCAAACATTTCAAACAAGCGGGGCAGCCTCCCCGGCAAAATTCCGATACCGTTGTCCCGCACATGCCTCGAGCCAGTAGACCGAGACTGGTTGCCCTAGACCCGGTCAATGTTTCGTTCGCATCAAGTCACGATAACCGTCGGTATAGATCTACATGCGCTTTGGCCCCCATAACAATAAGGCAGCGGAAGGCGACAAAAGCATGAAGTTAACTGCAAACT
>JBDTHR010000130.1:0-8467 GCA_039936855.1 Nitrosospira sp.
CGTGTTTACTTGTCCCATGGCTCCTTCCTTCGGAAGGTCGCTTGACAACCACTTACGCCAAGCGCATCATTTCGACCGAAACGGGCTATCGAGCCTACTGAATTGAAGCAGTGCAGACTGTAGTCGATGTTGATTTATTCGCTCATTCCCGCGCGGGGAGGATCAAAGGCCGTACCCCATAAAAATATCCGGCTCTTGCGGGGAAAGCCTCTTATCGTCCATTCGATTGCGATTTCCCTTAAATGCCCTTCCATCCAGCGAACTTTTGTCAGCACGGATTCGGAGGAAATCGCCAAGGTCGCGCGAAACGCGGGCGCTGAGGTGCCGTTTTTAAGGCCCAGTAAACTCGCGCAGGATGACACGCGGGACATGCCCGTATTTCAACATTTTTTGGGATGGTTGGAGCAAAGTCGAATTCCGCTTCCAGATGCCATCTTTCAATTCCGCCCAACCTCTCCCTCGCGTAGCGTTTCAAAAATAGAGGAGGCTGCCGAGCTTCTGAAAAAGAATCCGAAAGCTGATTCAGTTCGAGGAATCATTGAGCCCGGGCAAAATCCCTACAAAATGTGGACCATCGGAGCGGATGGTTTTATGCAAGCCTTATTGAGCATTCCCGGTGTTCCCGAACCCTTCAACGAGCCGAGGCAGAGTTTGCCCAAGGTGTATTGGCAAATCGGTTATCTGGATTTGATTCGCACCCGGACCATTCTGGAAAAACATTCGCTAACAGGCACACATGTCCTGCCGCTTAAAATCGACAGCAACGACTCCATCGATATCGATGATGAATTTTCGTTTCAATTGGCTGAGTTCCTGATGGAAAAACGAGAAAGCACCGTTTGAAAGCTCTGGTAGTTGGCCTTGGGTCCATTGGGGTCAGGCACCTCAACAATTTGCATACGCTCGGAATTGGCGAACTTGGCGTGGTGCGAAGCCGGAACCTTCCGCCTCCCATGGAAATCATCCCTGAAGGTATTGCTGTCTTCCAAGATCTCGACCTTGCACTCAGCCACAAATTCGACCTCGTGGTGGTGGCTAACCCCACCTCCCTTCATCTGGAAACGCTCATCAAAGCCCTTAAGGCAGGGTCTCACGTTTATGTTGAAAAACCCATTGCCCATGAAAAACGGCGCCTACCCGAACTGGCTCGCTACGTTACTCTGAATGGGCCTAAAGTTTTGGTGGGGTGTCAACTCCGGATGCACCCGGGACTGCAGAAAATCGAAGAATGGATAAAACAGGGTAAACTCGGAAAGATCTATTCGGTGCAAGTGGACCTGGGAGAATACCTGCCAGACTGGCACCCTTGGGAAGATTACCGGCAGAGTTATGCAGCGCGCGCGGATCAGGGAGGAGGTGTTGTTCTGACGCTTATCCATGAGCTGGACTATTTGCATTGGCTTTTCGGAAAACCCAGGGAGGTCTTTGCTATCGGAGGGCACCGAACGTCCCTCGAAATCACAGCGGAAGATACCGCGCTCATCACATTCGAAACCGAGCGAAACATCTGTGTTCAGCTCCGGATGGATTATTGGCGAAAGCCGCCTGTTCGTCATATGAATATTGTGGCTGAAAACGCCATCGTGGACTGGGACTATCCCGCTCGCCGCACTACCTTGAAACAAGATGGGCAAATCCTGGATGAAATGGAACTACCTTCAGCCTGGGACCGGAATGAGTTATTCCTATCCATGATGGGCGAATTTATTGAGGCACTTTCGCGAGGAACGACTCCCCGAGTCACCTTGCAGGACGGCATCGATGTCCTGAACACCGCTCTGGCAGTCAAAAAATCCCTTCAAACCCATCAGAAGATTGCGCTATGAATCAGCCGTACAAAGATACGCCCTTTGATCTTACCGACCGCGTGGTGCTCATCAGTGGAGCCACCGGTCTGCTCGGAAAAGAATTCGCTCTGGCTGCCGCTTCGGCTGGCGCCCAGTTAGTACTGGGAGATTTAAAGACAGATAATCTTGAATCTCTAAAAAGCGAAATTGCTTCTATTTATCCAAATACGAAAACATGGATCCAGGCCCTGGATGTGACCGACACCGATTCTTGCCGGTCCATTGTCCAGTCTTGCGAAACTCGATTCAATCGACTCGATGCTGTTATCCACAGCGCCGCCATCGATCCCAAATTTGAACGGGGTTCCGACACCGCCTCTTTTTCCAAATTCACTAAATTTCCAAAAGAACTTTGGCAATCCTCTCTGGATGTCAATTTGACGGGTGCTTTTTTATTTACCCAGGCCGCGTGCGAAATAATGGAAAAATCAGGGAAGGGATCTGTTATTTTTCTGGGATCCAACTACGGACTTGTGGGGCCAGATCAACGTATTTATAAAAAAGCGGGCCAGGAGCACCAGACTTACAAACCCGCCGTTTATTCCGTTTGCAAAGCGGGTCTGTTGGGATTGACAAAGTTTTTGGCCGCTTATTACATGAATACCGCCATACGGGTGAACCTTCTCACGCCCAGTGGAGTTGGGAATCAACATGATGATGAGTTTATTAAAAACTATTCATCCAGGACTATCCTTGGCCGCATGTCAGAAAAAAATGAATACCGCGGAGCCGCAATTTTTCTAGCCTCGGATGCTTCAAGCTATATGACCGGCGCAAACCTGGTCATGGACGGGGGCTGGACTGCATTATGAATATGCCCTGAAGACGTGATCCGTACCGAAGCAAGCTACACAGCAAAGGTAATTTCTGGTTAAAGCCGAGTTTTGGATATTGCTCTTCCGGATTTCCAAATTGTCGACGCTAGCCTGCCCGTCGGATTTAAAGGAAATTGGCTGAAAAAGCATCTGGCCGGTTCATGTTGGCCGAAAAATCCGCAAAATCCGTCCTCATGGAGTCACTTTTTTTGCGATTTTTCAAGCTCGACAGGCGGCCAGTATTTTCCGTTCATATCTGCCTTTTTCATTCCAACATATTACAACGGTCGGCGAAAGCCTTGAAAAGTATGGGGTCGCTTGAAATGGCGGCAATTTCATGGTTAAGCCAGAACGATGGTTTTGTCCAATTGAAGCTACCAAAAAAGGACCATACCTTCTCATGCTCTTCGACCAGCACGAACTTGAGGTGCATCGGAAGATGCTCGGGATTTTTGATTCGCTTGAACTGGATCCTGGCAGCCGAGAGTCGTTGTTCCACCTTTGCAGTGACGCGCCTGAAGGTTGAATCTGCAAATATCTCCAGTGCCGCGCCTCGATTGGCGAGGTTAATCATAACATCCGCGGCGCTCTCTGTCCTGATGTGGGATGCGACTATGCGGACACGCGCATCGCAGCCAACCTGGCTCAAGAATTCCACCACTGGATGTGTACGCACTCGGGGCCAAAAGTAAATAGTCGTGTCAACGCTGCTGATCGCCAGATTCGCATCGGCAGAGAACCGGTAAAGTAGCCCTGGCGGTACCCGATTCAGCTGTCGAGCATGTTTTATCAATCCCTCAACAAGATGTGGGTCGACGAGTCCGACAAGCACATTGTGTCCCCGGTCCTGATCACCTATTTTCCGGATGATCTCCGGTTTTTCCTCTGGCACGTTTCCTGATGGATTGAAAGAGCCAATAAACGCTATGGGCTTCGGATGCGAAAAGCAGTAGAGTTTTTCGTGTAATTGCGGTTTCCACGATTTCCCTGGCGGTGCGGGTACGCCGGGGAGGGTAACAATGCGAAATCCTTCGGACAGTCCATCAGGTGCGGAAAGCCTTGCTATTACGGCATCATTGGCATCGGGAACCCGCGGTTTGCCTGCTAGCGTCACGGTAACCTTGACTCCGCGTTTATAAGCTTGAATGAGCGCTTCCGCCAACCGCAGGTCACGAAAATAATAGGTAACCCAGTCGATGGACCCACCGGACGGAACCGCGGCAATATGCTCCTCCAATATATCGCGCAGGTAACCGGGAGGCTGGTCAGGGCCGCCAAAATATATCTCGAAAGAAGGTTTTTTCTCCACCGCTAATCCCGAGAAAAACTGGGTATTGATATCGAGGCGAGATAATTGAAAGACTCTGCCAATTTATTGATCCGCATGTGTTGACGATTTATTTAATGCTGAATCCTCGATTGAGGAGTTGCTCGTGGTCTTCCTTTCACCTGCGCTTCAAGCAAAGCCACATACCGGGATAATACATCCGGCCCTCCGACGTGAAGCATCTCATTGATGAATCGCAGTCGATGTTCCTCCACATAGAAGGAATCGCAACCGCCGGTAAGAAACTCGTCAATTCTTTTATACACATCATCCCGGCATTTGAGTTCCGTCTCGGGCATAAAACAGGCTAGCGCAGAACGTCCGGCATGCAGGTAATCGGCGGCTAGCACCGGTTTTTTCGCCTTGACTGCTTCAAAAACTACCGAAGTGGCAAGGTCGATAATAACATCCGCCCAATTCATCAAATGAATGGAATGGGTGTCATCGCTTGCCACGCTTACATTCGGCAGGCGATGCAAAGATGAATCTTTGGTCAAGGGTTGTCGCCGGCCACCGCGCGTATGTGGTTTGATCACCAATTCCACATCGGGAAAAGCGGCGATCATCCCAATTACTTCGCTGACTTCTTCCCAGAACGTCGTAAAATTGCTTTTCCTCAAGAACATCAAGATTTTAAGCCGGTTACCGGAGCGGGTCATCAGCAAGGATGGAGAGATCTTTGTCAATTTCTCCAACCATTCGTCACAGTAACGTGGGGAACCCAGCACAGCAATCGCCTGGTCATCCAGGAACGGACGGAAGCGCTTTGCGCACAATTCATTGGGTACCACAAGCTTATCAAATATCCTTGCCGCAGAGAACAGGCTGTCCGGTTCGAGGCTCCATTCATGGTGTCGTATCAGTTGACTGGTATGAGGGCTATCTCCATGCGGCAGTGATGCTGTACCTAAACCCCTGGTTCGTGCCATAGACACGACCGTCTCCACCCACTCCACGGAAATAGGCGAATCACTGGTGATCCAGTCAAATACGATCACACCCTCATCAATACCATTGAAACTCCGCTGCAATAACCGGTTACTAGTGCTCCGCCAGATCAGTTCGCGCCGTTTGGCACCGTACATCCGAGTCAATGCGCCGATAAGGGGACCTATAAACAGGCGCCTCAAGCTGCTGACCAAGAGGAGCATCTGCATCCGCCATCTCAAGAATTCGAGAGGTGGCAACAGGTTACGAATATGGGCAATTCGCACACCATCGAGTTTGCCCAGAAATTCAATACGGTAGTCATTGAGAAATTTTGGACTACCGACCAGGACGATATCGCAGATATGGCCCGCGTCGATCCATTTCGAGATGACCGGAGTGATGTGATCTATGTCATTGTAATGGCGTAGAAAAAAAAGCGCTTTCATATGAGTTATCGCACAACGTTTGCGCCCGACGGAATTATTTTCGCCTGACAATTAAAAAGCGGATCAAATGGGTCCATTGCTGGCAAATTTGAGAATGTAAGGACTATATTTCATTCGTATGATTATATGAACCACACAGAATTATCGCAGCGACGCAGGGTACTTCTAGAGGAGTACGCCCCAATTTCATCCCATCGCAATATATGCATAATTTGAGCTTATAATAAAACTGATTCTTCGCGGTGGCTTAAACCTGGTGCGCTCAAGAGTCAGGCTAGCGTTCAAAATAGCACTTCATATCCAAGTGCACCTGCGACAGAGCCGTTGACCGGGGTGGAATTCCGAGCCGGTTGACCATCAGATATCAACCCATTTGATGTGTTCGGAAAGATCATGGGATACGAAATTTAGCTTGGGAGATTATAGGTCGAGTGTCCAATGTATGAGCAATCAACCATGCTTCCAGCCGGATGAAAGACGCTCAGGTGTGGCACAACACGCTGGTAAAGTTTGTGCTGTTCTTTTTCGGCATAGCGCTGTGGAGCAAATGGTTGAGCTTGAATGTAGGAATTCTCGTGACCTTGCTCTGGATTCTGGATAACGGCGTTCGCAGGCTCCGACAGGTAATCAAAGAACCTTTCGTATTGGCAATACTCATCTTTTGCGCTGTGTTGGCGCTGGGAATTCTCTGGGGCGACTTTCCCGAATCTGGACGTTTGAAATGGAGAAGATATTTTGGATTTCTGGTCTTTGTGCCATTTTTATCGCTTTTGAATAAAGATCGTCTGCCTTGGGCGATTAGTGGTCTGCTTACGGGTTATTTCAGTGTTTTACTTATCGGAATTTATCAATGGGCTATTGTCGGGGTGCAAGGCATTCCGCCCCTTGATATTAGCTATCTGACCTTCTCATCGATGCTTGGGATAGGGGTTATCCTATGCCTATATCTTGCCGGTGTGAGCACTGATAAAAAAATAAAGTCAGCATTTTGGCTTCTGGCGACATTTCTATTTTTTTTGCAGTTAAACCAGAATGGACGGGGACCTCTTCTGGCCACATTGCTTGCATCTGTATTTTTAATTTATCTGCGTTATAAAACGGAAAAAAAAGCACTTCTGAGCATTGTCGCATCGGTGATCATTGTGGTTGTGTTTTTCGCATACAGTAACGGTAACCTGCATGAAAGGCTGGTTCAGGCCCAGTCCGATATCGAGTTGTCCCAGCGAGGAAAATACGATAACAGCTTGGGTTATCGCCTCGCCGTCTGGGATGTTGGATTGCATGGCATCGCTCAAAAGCCCTTGTTTGGACATGGCACAGGCGTACCCGAAAGCTATTTCGAAAAAATGGTGGTCACATACAAAGATGGTCGATACAAGGATTTGCCAAAATTCCTTGAAACCTCTCATTATCACAACGACTGGATTGAAATTGGAATGCATCTCGGCGCGCTTGGCATTCTTGCGTTCTCATTTCTTCTATGGAGCTGGTATCAAACCTTGAAAACATATCAGCTTTCCCTTCTGGGCGCGGCTTTGGTATGCTTTGTTTTTATATCGGGGCTGTCGGATACCTTTGCTCTTTTTAGCAAAATTCCCACTTTGCTGTTGGTCATCACTGCTGTTGCGATTGCCTTGCAGAAAAACAATGGTGGTAAGGTAATGAATCAATAAATTCTCTTTGCTGAAGATCAAGGGTTTTTACCCAAATACCCCTGTGCAATGCGGTAATGCACCTGCCGCAGCGGTTTGCCGTCGCGCATGACTACTTGCTCCTGTATCGGACCTGGCTGCAAGAGCATCCGGTCAATGTCATGTATTTTCGAGGTATGCGCGAGATCGTGGCGCCATATGCCCACCATGATGATAGGCCGGGTGGTGGGTGATTCCGATGGATACCAGAAATCGTACATGGCACCGCTATCGCCAAACATATTGCGCGAACGTATCTCCATAGGCCTAGCGCCGCGATTGTAAAAAGACAAGGGTGCAGCCACCGACCATTTGCTCATGCCTATCACAATGGGTTCTTGCCCAGTCCGTTGTCGAACCTCCGCTACAATCTGCTCGACCTCACTTGTGGCTTCGCGCCAGAAATAACGTTCGGACAAAAACTTGTAGGGAATCCCGGGGATGCCGAGCACCACATAGTGCAGTACGAATCCGTAGAGAAGCAGGCAGATCGTGATGGTCGGCTTCCAGGCTGTTCTCACACGGCGCGCGGTGGCGCTGATATCGCCCGCTTGGCCCATCATCCACGCCATCGTTGGCAGTACCGCGAGCCATAGTGGACCGGGCCAGTGAAACCGTTGCGAATCGAAAATACTTAGAATCAAGAACACTGACAGTGGCACGCCGGTGAACACGCCCACGAACAGGCGGCGCTTGCGTGCACAGCTGCTGGAGTCACGTTCGATCCTCGGCCACAAGGCCAGGGCTGCGGCAAGCAGGCCCACCGGCGTCAGGAGGACCATGAGATGGAGAAATAATTCGTGCACCGAGAATTGATTATCGCCCACCCCCTTGACCCGGCTTGACTGGAAGGTAATCGACGCCCAGTCGTGCTGGAAATTCCAGATGATCACCGGCGAAAACAGCAGTAGCGCAAGCCCGGCGGCCAGATAGGCATGCGGACGGTATAGCCAGCGGCGTGAGGCGGGATCCAGAATCACAAACAGCAACGCCGCCGGACCCAGCAGGCCCAGTGTGTATTTCGACAGGATACCCAAGCCGAATGCAATACCCATGCCCAGCCAGGCCGAACGCTCATCGGCTATCAATGCGCGTTCCATATAGTAGAGCGTGGCAGCCCAGGCGGCCACCAGCGGCGCATCCGCTGTCGCCACCATGCCAGTGGCAAAGTAAAACGGCAAGACCGCCAGCAGCAACGCCGCGCGCATAGCGGTTGGCTTATCGTACAGATTGCGCGTCAGCGCATACAAATAAGCCATCGTTATCAGGCCACAGCAAAACGAACCGATCCGGACCCCGAACTCGCTGTTGCCAAAGATCGCGGTACCCAGCCAGATCAGCCAGGCAACCATGGGCGGATGATCATAAAAGCTCAGGTCCATGTGCTGGGCATAGTTCCAGTAGTAAGCTT
>JBDTHR010000131.1:0-20610 GCA_039936855.1 Nitrosospira sp.
GAGCGGTTCGCACCGACTACTCCGCCCGAGGTGGTTGTTGCACATCCCGTTAGCGCAGCTAGCCAAAGACTGATCGATATTGTTGTAAGAATTCGAGAAGTGGACATGATTATTCCCATTGATGAAATATTTTATTTTCCCTACCCAGGGAACCTCTCACGGCAGGCCGGCACAAACCTTACACTAAGGTTACCGGGAGGTATGTGCCGAGCATGAGCGAATAGCACCATCCCGAATCGAAAAGTTTAATAAAACTTGTTAACGTAATACTGATAGGTTGTTTTTTTGAATTTCAACGTCTAACGGACATCCCGGATATCAAAAAAGCGGCTATTTGCTTTCGACCACTTCTGCTTTCAGCAATATTACGTCTTCCACTGGCACATTCTGATGACCATCCCGGGTTTCTGTCTTTACCTTCTTGATCCTGTCCACCACATCCTGACCTTCCACTACCTTTCCGAACACGCAATAGCCGAAACCGTGGGACGTAGATGACTTGTAATTGAGAAAATCATTGTCCTTGACATTGATGAAAAACTGAGCAGTAGCCGAATGTACGTCGGATGTGCGTGCCATGGCGACCGTATATTTATCATTCGTGAGGCCGTTGGCGGCCTCGTTCTGAATCGGGGCGCGAACCTTTTTCTGATTCATGCTCGGCTCGAATCCGCCTCCCTGAATCATGAAATTGTCAATTACCCGATGAAATATCGTATTATCATAAAAGCCGCTGTTCACATAGTCTATAAAATTCTGCACGGTCAGCGGAGCTTTTTCGCTGTCCAGTTCGAGAGTGATATCGCCGTGACTGGTGTGAAGTTTGATCATATTTGTCCTTATTTTCCAGGTAAAGTGGCGCCGGCAACCGGCTCCTCTGTGACAAGTTTGATTTCGTCAATGATTACTGTTTTTTCGGGTACGTCGCTTGGGAATGGGCCTCCGGAACCCGTCGGCGTACCCGCAATTTTGTTGGCCACCTCTATCCCCTGGATAACCTTCCCAAACACGGTGTAGCCGTAGCCTTGCTGGGTCGGTGCAGTGTAATTGAGGAACCCGTTATTGGCTACGTTAATGAAGAATTGGGCCGAAGCTGAGTGCGGGTCCGAGGTGCGGGCCATGGCAATCGTTCCAATCTCATTTTTCAAGCCGTTGGCCGCCTCATTCTCGATAGTCCGCCTCGCCGGCTTCTGCTTGAGTGTCTTGTCGAATCCTCCCCCCTGAATCATGAATCCCGGAATGACACGATGAAATACGGTACCTTTATAATGGCCGTCCTTCACGTAACGTAGAAAACTATCTACCGTTTTAGGCGCCTTATCCGGGTAAAGCTCCAGCATCATATTACCAAAATTGGTCTTTATTTCAACATGGGGATTAGCTGCGTGAGCCGCCGTGCCGAGCAGAAGCGAGAAAGCAGCAAGAAGCTTGATAATATGCATAAGTGTAAAAGTAAAGGTAGTCAATAAAATGTTTGATCGGTTTGGAACTGGCAGCCTGTCGGATTAAAGGAAATCGGCTGCAAAAGCGCCTGGCCAGTTCATATTTCGCTGCTTTTTTGGTCAATAAAATAACTTTATACGTTCAAAACTCTCAAAATCCGCCCTTACCCAGTCAATTTTTCGCTGCAATTCCTCAAGTCCGACAGGCTGCTAGGCCGTGCTTTCATAGATGATCTTCCATGGGCCATTTTTTTGTTCCCTCATCCAATATTGACGTTTTTTCATTTTGTTGGAAAGGTTGCTGCTGGAATATTCCTGGTCGAAATTGATCACCACCAGATCATCTCTTCCAGGATAAAGAAAGATGCCGATATTGCTGATTTTCACCTTGATCCAATTCTTGGCGGTATTGACCTGGCGTTTGTGCCGCGCCCATTCGGCGAGGCTCTTGCTACCGCTGAAAAAATCCCGACCGTAGTGGCCGATATAGGCCTCCGTGTTTCCACTCTCCCAATCGCGCCGCCACTTTTCCAGATGTTGTGCCAGTTTAGTGCGCAAAGCAGTTTCGGAACCGGATTTTACCCATTCTACTTCGTTGCTGATAATTACGGGCGTAATCCCGACTTGTAGTGCCGCACCTACACTATGCAAATCCTGATTGGACAGTACGACGCAACCATCGCTGGCACGAGGAGGCCGACTATAGGTATTCGAGGGTGTGCCGTGGAGCCAGATGCCAAAACCACTACGTCCATGTCGCTTGTCCCATTCGTTGGGATAATTGATGGGAAACGCTCCCTCTCCATAAAAATCGGTAAGCTTCTCACGGGGCAGATTGGCGGTAATAAAATATACGCCAATCGGCGTTTTCTTGTCTCCTTCCTTCAGTTTCTGCGTCCCGTTCTTGCCGCTGCTGATGTAGTAATCGGCAATATAACGGGGTTGGCCGCCTACATTCCGATATATGTAGAGCCGGGATTTTCCGGTGTCGGCAATAATTGCATATTTTTGTTCTGGCGGCATCTGCACAAGATATTTCGGCGCCATGTTGGGTGGAACGGGTTCGCGGTGCCGCAGCAACCGGGCTCGCGCTTCATCACGTAAATCGGCAATATGCTGCTGCGAGACCCCGGCAGTATCACCGATATTACTGATGGGGCGGGAGCGAGCCAGCAGCAGATCTCCTTTAATCAGGTGAGCAAGCCGGAAATTCGGATTGGTCTTGAGCACCTGCTCGACGCCGCTTAAAGCGGCGTCCATGCGGCTCTCGGCAATTTCCTGCATGCTTTTGACCAGCGTCGTTTCCGGTCCGGTAACCGATAGTGTCGGGGAGATCAAATGATCGCTGGCAAATGTGCCAAAGGCCGGGAAACTCAACGCGGCTATTACGCAGGCGATAACTGTGGTTGTACGTGATTGAATGCGCTTTGGGAAAGCCGGGCCGGCTGATCTCATCGTCCGGCTTGTTCCTGCTGTATCAGCCATTTTTCCCCTATTTTGACCATCTCAAGTGTTTTGGTTGTGTTGTTTCTGATTATATTGGAATGGTACGATTGATGGAAACCCACCCTCGCGTGTGTAGCGTCGATCAAATCAACTTTGGGGCTGGTAATGGCCACCTGAATAGACTTTGGTTTCTTGATGCGGTCTCGGCGGGTTTTTTCCCAAGCAGCGCGCGACGAAGCACCCTGAGGACGAAAACTGCTCGCGTAGAATGCCAGATAGGTCGTGACATTCTTATCGGACCAGGCTTTGGCCCAGGCTTCTACCGTCTTGATAATCTCCGATTCGTCCGGAAAAGCGGGTTGAGCTTCCGGCCTGGATTCCACAGCGGCAGTCTTTTCAGCTGTCGGTTTTTCCACTTTTTCTACAACTTTTTCTACAACTTTTTCGGGAGCTTTTTCCACGGCTATTGCCAGGGAATCCATTGCCGGCGCAGGGGAAACAGGTGGAGAAAATGCGGTTTGTCCTTCTTTAGGTCTCCCTGTGAACAGGTCTTTGATCATGGCAAGCTTGGTTTGCGCACCTGCATTGCCTTTGTCCAGTTGCAATGCTTTGCCATACGCCTGACTTGCCATCTTTGCATAGACGTCCCCCAAATTCTCGTGCGCAGTCGCATAGCTCGGGTGGGTCCGTATCGCCGCTTCGAGCGCACCTTTGGCTTTGTCATACTGGCCCTGGCTGGCATAGAGTACAGCGAGGTTATTGTATGGCTCCGGCAGATCCGGGTATTCTTCGGCAAGTGAAGAAAATATACTGATGGCGTTCGCTGTCTTATTTTGTTCAGTCAGTATCAGGCCTTTCTGGAAGCGCATCTGTGCATCCTTTGGCTTGATGGCCAGGTAAGCATCTGCTTGCTCCAATGCCTTGGCGAAATTGCCTTGCTTGTAGAGTTTGGCAACTGCACTGTTCTCATCCGCGAACGCGGCGGGATTCGACAGCAGCAGCAGCGTAGCTGCTGTCATGAGTATGTTTATACGGCGAAAATCCAGCATTTTCATTGTGCTATACTGCTCCGATTTTTGTTGGGTTGTCCCCGAACCATCGGGATTCTACCAAGAAGCCTGTCTAATTCATAATCTTGCCAGATGCTCAAAATTCACAACTCGCTCGCAAGGGAAAAACAGAACTTTATTCCCCTCGTCTCCGGCAAGGTCAGAATGTATGTCTGTGGCATGACTGTCTACGACTATTGCCACCTTGGCCATGCTCGCATGATGGTGGTATTCGATATGGTGCAGCGCTGGTTTCGAGCGAGCGGTTTCGATGTGACGTACGTACGCAATATAACCGATGTTGACGATAAAATTATCAAACGGGCTCAGGAAAGTAGCGAATCCATCGATGCGTTGACCGATCGTTTTATCAAAGCTATGGAAGAAGATGCCGCCGCGCTCGGTGTCGCGCCGCCCACATTTGAACCGCGCGCCACTCATCATGTGGACGATATGATTAGCATGATTCGGATGCTGGTGAAAAAAAACCTTGCCTACGCGGCACCCAACGGCGATGTGTATTATGCCGTGCATAAATTTCCCGGCTACGGAAAGCTTTCTGGAAAATCGCTTGATGATTTGCGTGCGGGGGAACGCGTAATAATCGATCCATACAAAGAGGACCCGCTGGATTTCGTATTATGGAAAGCCGCCAAACCCGGTGAGCCGCACTGGAATTCGCCCTGGGGCAGGGGGCGTCCCGGGTGGCATATTGAGTGCTCCGCAATGGCTGAGCGTTATCTCGGCGAACACTTCGACATACATGGGGGCGGGCAGGACTTGCAGTTTCCTCATCATGAAAACGAGATTGCGCAAAGCGAAGGCGCGCATGACCATCCTTTCGTGAATTACTGGATGCATAACGGCTTTGTGCGTGTCAATGATGAAAAGATGTCCAAGTCGCTGGGCAATTTTTTTACCGTACGCGAGATTCTTGCCCGCTACCAACCGGAAGTGGTCCGTTTCTTCATTCTTCGCGCCCATTATCGCAGCGCTCTCAACTATTCGGATCAGCATCTTGAAGATGCCAAGCGTGCGCTTGATCGGCTTTACACCGCACTGAAAGGAAATGAAGCCAGTGAGGCCGTGGCCGCCTTAGACTGGCAAGATCCTCATGCACGCCGTTTCAGGGAAGCGATGAATGATGACTTCAATACATCCGATGCTATAGCAGTGCTGTTTGATCTCGCAAATGAGGTCAATAAAACCGGATCACTGCGGGAGACGGCGCTGATGAGAGCACTGGGTGGAGTGTTGGGATTATTACAACAGGATTCACAGCAATATTTTCAGGATGGTGGACTTGCAGGCGATTCTGTATTCACGCAGGAACGTATCGAGCAACTCATTCAGCAACGCCTCATTGCCCGGACAAACAAAAACTACAGCGAGGCCGATTCTATTCGCAGGGAATTACTGGATGCCGGCATTGTCCTGGAGGATGGACCTCAGGGTACTTCCTGGCGCAGGGAAACAAGTTTTTCTAAATTTTAGTATATCCAGGAAACTATTCTTATAAAAATTTCAGCGTCATCATGAGACTCGCCCGATAACACTTGATTGTTCCATTCCATGATATCCCAGAATACAAGGACAGCTAAAAATGGAGTTGCAAATTAAAAGGACAGATTTTTTTGAAGAGTGCACGATCGGCGAGTTGTCGTTAAATGGCGTGTTTGAGTGCTACACCCTTGAAGATAAGGTCAGGCCGGTCAAAATTGCCGGAAAAACAGCGATACCATCCGGGCGTTATGAAGTGATTATCAATTTCTCACAGCGGTTTCAAAAACAGCTTCCTCTTCTCCTGAATGTGCCGAACTATGAAGGCGTCAGAATACATAGTGGAAATACGGCGGCGGACACGGAGGGATGCGTATTGGTCGGGGAGACGAAAACTGATAATTTCGTCGGTGAAAGCCGATGGGCGTTCAATCGACTATTTGAAAAAATGAAGGTTGCGTCGGAAACCGAAAAAATATTTCTGGAAATCGCGTAGCGGCCAATGGAATACTCGGCCTTCAAAATCCGCAAACCTGTCCTCACCAGTCTGTTCGCCGCGATTCTTCAAGTTCGACAGGCTGCCGGAGGCGAGAACAGGGCTTGGTTGATAACAGGAATTAACGGTAACCTTCTCATGTCGGATTTTTTTAAAATGTTGCTCCTCGGTTCCACTATAGGGTCTTTTTGTGCGCTTGCACAAACCGAGGCCGCGCCGTTTTCGCACGAGAAAACGTATTTGCTACCCTCGGGCCAGAAGGTTGCTGTCACATTCCGCGAGCGTCAATGCAAAAGCGGAGAATGCCACGAAGCTGACGGGGGTACCTGGGGCATGGATGGTGGTATCCCAAAGTTTGTTACTGAAACATTCCTCATCTTCATAGACAATAAACAATTTGTCATTCCCCAGAAATTCTACAAGGACGTTACTAATACGCGCTCCCTGGACGTTTCTGAGCAGAACGGGCAGGTTATCCTGGAACTCAAGGGGGGCGATGCCGCTGGTGCGTATACGGCACACTTTAAACTGGGTGGCATGTGCGGATTCGAGCGAAAAATCTGTGGTGAAGTGTGTGAGGAAATCTGGGAACACACTACCTGGCACAACTCCTTTGCATACGACTGGGACCCGTGTTGCGAAAGTGGAATTCAATGAATAGTGTAAGTTATCGCGGATACTTGTGGGGGTGTCTCGGCGATGTTACATTTTGGAATTCATGGATTGATGGGCGCGGGGCCAGGGTACCCTGGACCTTGGCATCAAGGGGATAAGCGAGTGCCTGCGTGTAACTTATAGTTGCTGTAAAGGTTCTGCGAAAATTAACGGCTGCATTGATGTCGAATCAAGCCTGAGAAGGAGAACGCGTGACCTCGGTATTTGAAGCGCTTTCGCGTGCGTTCCGTGATTTATTTCAGTTTCAGGTTTTGTGGGTCGTCATTTGGCCCATCCTGGCAGCTAGCCTGTTGTGGCTTCTGTTAGGCGTCGCGTTCTGGAGTACGTTCTCAGGATGGATCGCGAGCGGCCTCACGGCAATCGGCATTCAAACCTGGCTCGAAGGCGTTGAACCAAGGTGGGTCGCCTACGGAATTCAGGCTATCGCGCATCTGATTTTATTTGTGCCGCTCGTTTTTATTACGGCGTTGGTGATCACCGCCTTATTCGCGATGCCTGCTTTGATTCGTCTGGTGGCTGACCGTGATTACCCGGATCTTGAACGCAAAAACGGTGGCGGTTTCGCTGGCAGCCTGCTCAATGCGCTGGTTGCCCTCGGGATATTTATCGCCATTTGGCTGATCACGCTTCCCTTGTGGTTAATCGGCGCAGGTCTGGTCATACCATTTATTGCCACGGCGTATTTGAACCAGCGCCTGTTCCGTTATGACGCGTTGGCGGAGCATGCCAGCCAGGACGAAATGCGCGCGATATTTTCCTCCCGGCGGTCATTACTCTGGGGTTTGGGACTCCTGACCGGTCTGGTACAATTTATCCCGATTCTAAACTTGTTCGCACCCGTACTGGCGGCGCTGGCCTTCATTCATTTCGGTCTGGCACGCCTGAAAAACTTGCGACAACTGCCGTGATCAGGATCAGCGCGCGGGTCTACGGTCAGCGAGTGATTTGTCTGACGTTTCATGCAAAGTTATCTCGAATATTGCCTGCGCCCTTGCGTAGCCCGGTTTTTCTCTATACTGTTCATTGCCGATCCATAATGTCCTGAACCACTGATTCTGCACTGAGAATTGCTGAATCAACGAATTATCAGGGAGTAGCGTTTATGCAAGTTCGCTTTATTCTTCGTTTAATCACGTTAGGATTGGTGGCGACTGGAGGCATTGCCGCTGCGTTCGCCCAAACGGGGGAGCGAGGTTCGGCATCTGCGTCATCGGAGTCTGTTCAGAAGCATCCACAAGAGCAGAATCAGCCAGACGCTGATGATAAAGCTGTGCCGAGGTTGCTGAATCTTGGCTCGCATATCTTTCCGGTCAGCACGCGAAACAAGTTGGCGCAGAAGTATATCAACCAGGGGTTGAACCTGTCCTATGCATTCAACCATGCCGAGGCGGGCCGCTCTTTCCGGGAAGCGGCGAGGCTCGACCCTGCGCTGGCGATGGCGTATTGGGGACAGGCGCTCGTACTTGGCCCTAACATCAATGCAGCGATGGCACCCGAGAGCGAGTCGCTCGCCCTGGAGTTCGTGCGAAAAGCCGCCTCGCTTCGTTCGAAAGCATCGCCTCGCGAGCAGGCGCTTATCAGCGCGCTCGAGATGCGCTATAGCGGCAACGCCGAGCAGCGAAAGGCAAACGATAAAGCTTATGCAAATGCGATGCGGGATGTGCATGAGCAATTCGCAAACGATCTTGATATTGCAGTGCTCTATGTCGAGTCGATGATGGACCTCAACTCCTGGGGCTACTGGATGCGCGACGGTTATCCGCTCGAGGGAACCGCTGAAATCGTGGCGTTGACCGAATCTGTCTTGCAACGCAATCCGAACCATCCCGGTGCGGCACATTTTTATATCCATCTCGTCGAATCGACCAGCACGCCCGAGCGGGCGGAAAAAGCGGCGGATACGCTACTTACACTGATGCCGGCGGCCGGGCACGTGGTCCACATGCCATCACACATCTATCAACGGGTGGGCCGATATGCGGATTCGATAAAGAGTAATCAGCTTGCGATCGCAGCCGATGAGGCGTATCTAGCCCACCGCCATGCACAAGGGATGTATCCCATAATGTACGTTCCCCATAATATTCACTTTCTTTGGTTCGCAGCAACGGCGGATGGGCAAAGCCAGTTGGCGATCGAATCGGCTCGGAAGGTAGCGGGAACAGTCGACGATACGGCTTTGGCGGGGGTGCCGGCCACAGCGGTGTTCCGGATCGTGCCGTACTGGGCATATGCGAGGTTCGGAAAATGGAATGAGATTTTCCAGGAGCCCGCGCCACCATCGACGAACGCGTTTTTGAAGGGTGGCTGGCATTATGCGCGCGGCCTTGCGTTTGTTGCGACGAGGCAGTTGCAGCAAGCCGAACAGGAGTTGGACGCGTTGCGCGAGATCATGAAGAGCGGGTCACTGGATTGGCCGCTCTTCTCACTCAATACCGCGCGTGCGGTATTGAGTATCGGTCCCGAAGTGCTCGCAGGGGAGATTGCCTCTGCCCGCGGGCAGTTCGATACTGCTATCGCGCATCTGGAAAGGTCGGTTCGCCTTGAAGATGGCCTGGCTTACACGGAACCGTCTGAATGGCAGTCTCCCCCAAGGCTGGCGCTGGGGGCTATCCTGCTCGAATCGATGCGCCCATCCGAAGCGGAAACGGTATATTGGGAAGACCTGAGACGGAACCGTAACAACGGATGGGCCTTTTATGGCTTGTTACAAGCGCTGCGTTTGCAAAACAAGGATGATCAGGCGGCGTTTATCGAGGCGCGTTTCAAAAAGGCTTGGGGTCGCGCAGACGTGGAACTCAACGCATCCCGCTTCGGGTGCATTTCAGCACCTCCGGCAGGAAAAGCCCCACAGTAGCATGCGGTTGTGGCAGACGGGGATGCTTTGGGGGTAACCTTGTCCGCTCTCTGCACCGGTCTCGTGTATAAGACGAGAAGGTTGACGCAAGTACCGGACTTACTTTCGTTGGCTTTCGACGTTTCGATGGCAGGGGTGTTTTCGGTGTCTACGTACCGATAGTGGATAACAGCGAGCGGGGACGAAGCTGACGCCATGAGTAAACAGCAAACAACATCCGAGTCTTTGGTATGCACAATCGGACATTCAACACATCCTTTGGATGAATTCGTCGTTATATTGAAAACAAACGAGGTGACCCATATCCTTGACGTGCGCACCGTGCCGCGATCCCGGCATAATCCGCAATTCAATAAGGAAACGCTGCCCGACTCCTTGCACGTAGCGGGGATTAAATACACCCACCTGCCTGGGCTTGGCGGATTGCGGCATGCTCACAAGGATTCGATTAACGGAGCCTGGCGCAACGCGTCTTTTCGCGGATATGCGGATTATATGCAAACACCCGAGTTCGCTGCGAACGTGCAGGATGTGATGGAACTTGCCGAGAAGGAAAGGTGCGCGCTGATGTGTGCTGAAGCGGTTCCGTGGCGCTGCCATCGTTCGTTGATCGCCGATGCGCTTACCGTGCGTGGGGTTCGGGTTGAAGATATCATCAATACGCAGGGGCGGAAGGTACATTTGATAACGCCCTGGGCGCAAACGGAGGGTTTGAGAATTTTTTATCCTCCACAAGAGAAACCGTCGCTGTAGGAAGAATTTAATAGATAAGGATGGTTGCCGCGTTCATAATGCAGGTTATAAATAACGAAGTGAACCGATAGCAGGGGAGTAGCTGGATGATGAAAATTTTGTGTGTTCAGTGCACAGCACTTATTGTCCTCATGATGCTGGTTCCGCATCCTGCCACGGCATTTGAGGACAGTCGGTTGGGACAACAGGAGCCAGACAAGAATCAGGTAAAACAGCGAGGGCAGCTAAATCGCGAGTTGAAGCCGTGGGAAGCGAGACCATGGGATCCGAAGCCGTCGGCATCGAAACCATGGGAAGCGAGGTCGTGGGATTCAGCTTCGGAAGAGGTGAGGCCGAAGGATTTGAGACCGGACGACGCGCGGAAATCTACAGATGAGAGGCGCCGGGTCGGTAGAAAAGCCAGGAAGGAGCGGTCGGAAAAAAAGGAAGATACTGTAGAGGTCAGCAGTCAACAGGATCGCGTCAAGCAACGTCAGGACAAATGGAAAAGGCACCAGATGGAAAGCGAGCGGTATTACCCCGCGGGTATGAGATAAAAAACAGGCGCGATAATTGCCAGCTCATTTGATGAGTGGGGGTAGCTTACATTAGGGAATGAGACCGGAGTCTTTTTATTCATTGTCAATAATACGAACAAATCCGGAGAGCACGGATATCGGGCGGTCATGCATTCGTGTCGTCATCCGTTGGCGCGACAGCGCCAGAAAAGGCTGACCGCCTTAGCTACCTTTTCTCCGGTATACTTTATCACATCATGCCTGGAACCCTGCTGATTATTGCTTCTGCCGCAGTACTGCTTGTCACCATGGCTTTTCTGGTGATCAGGCTCAGCATGCTTTCGTCGATGGTCCGCGAACTGTTGGGGCACCAGGCGAAGTCGATGGAAGAAAAACATCGCGACATGCTCAAGGACCTGCACGATGGGTTGGCAAAGCAGGGGGACCGATTGTCGGAAGCGCTCGGTAAAACTTCCGAGCAGTTGCGCGGCACGGTAGAGTCACGATTGGACCAGATTAGCGGCCATGTGACCGAACGGCTTGACGAAGGGTTCAAAAAGACAAACGAGACTTTCACCAGCGTCATGACGCGGCTTGCGACTATTGATGAGGCGCAGAAAAAAATAGATAGCCTCACCACCAATATGGTGAGCCTGCAGGAGCTTTTGGGTGACAAGCGTTCCCGCGGCGCGTTCGGCGAGGTACAACTGGACGCGCTGGTTCGCAATATTCTGCCTGCTGCTGCATATACGATGCAGCACACGCTTTCCAACGGTAGTCGTGCCGACTGTGTGTTGAGACTTCCTCCACCCACCGGCATGGTGGCAGTGGACTCGAAATTTCCCCTCGAAAACTTTCATCGCATGTTTGACCGCCACGCGGATGAAGCCAGTCGGGCACTGGCCCAAAAGCAATTCAAGGCGGATGTGAAGAAGCACGTGGACGATATCGCCAGTAAATATATCCTGCCGCCAGAAACCTGTGACGGCGCAGTGATGTTCGTTCCGGCGGAGGCCGTTTTTGCCGAAATCCATGCTTATCACTACGATGTGGTCGATTACGCCATGCAGAAGCAGGTATGGATAGTCTCACCGACAACCTTGATGGCGGTGCTGAATACTGCGCGTGCCGTGTTGAAAGATATCGAAACTCGCGAGCAGGTGCATATCATCAAGGACGAGCTTTCCAGGCTCGGCAAGGATTTTGCGCGATTCGACGAGCGCATGAAGAAGCTTGCCGATCATATCCGCCAGGCTAATCAGGATGTGGAAGAGGTCCACGTCTCCAGCCGCAAGATAAGCCAGCGCTTTGCCCGGATCGATGCGGTGGAGTTGGAGGTACCCCAGGTCGAAAACCCCATGCTGGAACCCGGCGATGGCTGATTCCGAATCTCTATGCTTTCGAACTTCAAAGCCTGGTATTGTCGCCGCATCCTTAAAAATGAATTTATACTTGATACTACCTGGCAGCAGACGATAGCGCGCCTGAGATTTTTACGCGGCCTTGATGCGGCTGAGCTAGGGCGACTGCGTGACTACGCTACACTGTTTCTTCATTCAAAGCAGATAAGTGGCGCGCACGGGCTGATCGTTACCGATGAAATGCATGTGCTGATCGCAGCGCAGGCTTGCATTCCGGTTTTGAATCTCGACCTGAGTTATTACGATGGTTGGATCGAAATTATCGTTTATCCCGGCGAATTCATACGTACCTATGAGTATGTGGACGAGGATGGGGTGGTGCATCATGCGGCCGAGACTGTATCGGGAGAATCCTGGCTTGGCGGGCCGCTGATACTTTCCTGGGAAGATGCTTCTGCTGCTGAGGCCGAGCTGGGATATAACGTCGTGATACACGAGTTTGCGCACAAACTCGACATGCTGAACGGTGATGCCAACGGCTTTCCGCCATTGCATGCGGATATGAACCGGCAAGCGTGGAGCGAAGCTTTCAGTGAAGCGTATACGGCTTTTTGCAGACGCGTTGACGCGGATGAGGCGATGGAAGTGGACCCCTATGCGGCGGAGGATCCCGCAGAGTTTTTCGCGGTAATGAGTGAGGCATTCTTTGAAATACCTTTGGCGGTAAAATTACATTTTCCTCGGGTGTATGAGCAGTTGGCCCTGTTTTATCGTCAGGACCCCGCCCAACGTTGGAGCAAATAGTGACTGGAATTTACATTAGCGGTGATATTGGCGGAACCAAGGTGTTGCTACAGGCAACTGAGTTGAAGGACGGCAAAACCCAGATATGTTGCGAACGCCGTTATGAAAGTCAGGAATACACGTGTTTTTCCGATATGCTGAAGGAGTTCGTGCAGGAGACAATGAAGCTGGGTACTGGCTCCAGTTTCGCAAGCGCCTGTTTTGCGGTGGCGGGACCGATCACGCAACAGGTGGCAAACCTCACCAATTTACCCTGGATAATGGATGGCTCGGCTATCGCAAGAGAATTTTCCATTCCCGTCGTTAAACTCATCAATGATTTCAAAGCCGTGGCATTGGGGGTTGAAACCCTGTCCGAGAGTGACCTGGTAACGCTGCAGGCAGGAAAGCCCTCTCCCCGGGAGAATCGGGTTACGCTTGGCGCAGGCACAGGCATGGGTGTGGCGTGGCTCATATGGCAAGACAACTGCTATATACCCTTGTCCAGTGAAGCAGGGCACATGGATTTTGCTTCCGCGAATGAATTGCAGGATCGCCTGCTTCAATATTTGCGGAAGAAATTTGGCCATGTATCGGTCGAGCGGATATTATCAGGACCGGGATTGGTGAATACTTTCAATTTCCTGCAAACCGACTTGAACAACACATCAGCGCTGGCGCAGGTGCGACTGAAACCTGATGACGCCGCGCAAGTGACGGACCTCGCAACCAACCACAAGCACTCGATAGCGGTGAGGACGATGGATTTATTTGTTGAGATTTATGGTGCTTATGCCGGGAATCTGGCACTGGCGGGCCTGTGCCGTAATGGTGTGTATGTTGCGGGCGGTATCGCCCCTCGAATCATCGATAAGCTGGGAGAAGGCGGCTTCATGAAGGCGTTTCGCGACAAAGGACGTTTTTCAGCGCTGATGGAGGATATCCCGGTACGTGTGGTGATGAATCCAAAAATCGGACTGCTGGGCGCTACGCAAGAAGCGCAGCGGATCGCCAGAAACAATTGATGACTGCGTTGCCGCGCGGGCGTCGTTGCCACCAGCAGCCTGTCGGACTTAAAGAATCGCAGCGAAATATGAACCCGCCAGACGCTTTTGCAGCCGATTTCCTTCAAGTCCGACAGGCTGCTAAACAAGTGATCAACCCGGTTTGTCATCGATCCGCGGTCGCCAGTAGAGGGGAGCATAACGAACGGTCCAGAGTGTGAAGCAGATCAGCCAGGACAGTCCTGCCAACAGGTATAGGGTAATGGTAAACGTACCGAAAGCGTCAGGCAAAAGATCGGGAAATATCCGTAGTAAAACCGCGACCTGAAACCCGATAAACAGCAGCCAGGTAAATTTATCCAGCACCAGCGCGTTTCCCGAATGCCCAAGCGTGACGCGCGAAGCCATGCCCAGCACCATGTTGGCGAAGTATCCGATCGCCAGCGCATGCAACGGTGCGAGTCCAAAAACCAATAATTTGCCACCGCTCATAAAAAACACCAGACTTTGCGTTCCGTATAGCATCATGGAAAGGCCGAGCCACGCAAAGGCGATATGCAGCACAGCGAGAAGGTGAATACGGAAGGCGCGCAGTAACCCCCAGGTAAAGGACAAGTATATGGCACAAGCGGCCAGGGGCAGGTCGAACAGCCACAGATAGGAAAATGCGTTTTCCCATAATTGCAATATGCCGTGCGCAGCGGAACACGCGAGCATCAGCCAGAGTATCCAGTAGGGTCTTACCAGGACATAATCCTCCAGCACTCGGCTGGAGAAAAACGGGATCATGCGGTGGCTCACTGTCATGACAACCGGCAGCAGAAAAAACCAGATTCCGGCGTTGCGTGAGAAATTCAGCGCAATAGAATTTTCGGTCAGCAACCACAGCAGATAAGCAGCTATCCCCAGCCATCCGGATATGAGTGCTGCGCTGGTTGCGGTTGCGTGGCGCCTATCCTTATCCTTTGCTTTGAGAAGAACACGCAGCAGCGCGTAAATCGCTATACTGAATCCTCCCAGCAATGTCGCCACGCCTGCGGTAGCAATCGATTTTTCGGTCGCCAAACCGAGATAAAAAATTGTGACGCCCGCAACCATCAGCAGACAGGATGCGAGAAAGTGCCGTGGCTGAATTTTTTCTCCATTCATCCAACTGGGAAAAGTGGTAAATAAAAAACCCAGGATAAAGAATGAAAAAAAACCATAGATCATCAAAAAGGCGTGAGCCCAGATCGGCGCTATACTCCATTCCGATGGGGCTCCGGCAATATCATATCGCCCGGTGAGATCGAGTACCCACCACAACAACGTGAACACCCCTTGCAGAGCGCCCGCCAGAAACATGCTGTGATGCGGCGCCGCAGCGAGATGATGCCAAACACGAGTGCTGTTATTCATACATTGAGCAGCCAGGATAAGCGGGTTTACTTGAGAACGTAATATTATTAGGGTGCTGTAATGATCTAATAGTAGCGGGCCTGAGCTTCAAGGTAAGCTGTTTTAAAATATCAATATTTATTTATGGGTGCTACATCAGATGAGTAAAGCGTTTATCAAGGAAACAGAATCGGTTGATGACCTTGAAGACGAGGTTATCGACACCTTACCTTCTTTACCGGCCGGTAGCAGAAACTACATTACCCCAGGCGGCCATGCACGGCTGATGGACGAGTTTCAATGGCTGATGAATAAAGAGCGCCGCCATGTGACCGCTACAGTATCATGGGCTGCGAGCAATGGCGACCGTTCGGAGAACGCCGACTATATCTACGGCAAAAAGCGCCTGCGTGAAATCGATCGGCGTATACGTTTTTTGACCAAACGCCTGGATATGGCGGAAATAGTGGATCCAGCCGCCTCCAGAGATGATGAAACCCGTATATTCTTCGGCGCAACCGTTACATTCGCCAATAAAAAAGGCGACGAAAAAACAGTTGCTATCGTGGGTGTCGATGAGATCGATACGTCCAAAGCCTACATCAGCTGGATTTCACCGATGGCACGAGCGCTGATCAAGGGACAGGAAGGAGACGTGGTGACATTGCACGCACCGGGTGGAACTGAAGAATTGGAAATTCTGGAAGTCAGATACCAGATGATTCCGATGGAACCATTCGGAAAAGCGGATGAGGCTGAGGTGGGGGCGACGAATACAAACAGCCGCTGAAGTTACTCGCAGCCTAATCATGAAATTCATCACCTCTCGCGATAACCCATTCTTCAAGAAAATGATCAAGCTGACCGGCTCTGCACAACAGCGCAGAGCAACCGGCTTGACACTTCTCGATGGCGTACATCTGGTTGCTGCCTATCATATCGCACTGGGGCAGCCAGAAGTACTCATCTTGAGCGAGTCGGGCAGGGAAAGTGCGGAAATAAAACGTTTGCTGGACGAATGGAAACCCAGGGAAAGTTTGAGCGTGGTTGTGTTGGGCGACTCCTTGTTTCGCGAAGTCTCTCCAGTCAAGACTCCAACCGGTATCATGGCGCTAGCACGCATCCCTTCGGCAGAAACCATCCTCATACATAAACCTGTAAAGGATAAAAATGAGCGTGGACGAAATAAAAGTTTTTGTGTGTTGCTCGAAGCCATGCAAGACGCTGGAAACGTTGGTTCCATACTGCGGTCTGCCGCCGCCGCAGGAGCAACGGATATTTACTTATCCAACGATTGTACGGATGCGTGGTCACCCAAGACGCTGCGCGCCGCGATGGGTGCACACTTTTTACTGCATATTCACGAACAATCCAATCTGCTGGAAGTGGCGCGTGCATTTAGGGGCAAGGTAATCGGTAGTAACCTGAGAGCGAAAAACAGTCTTTTCCAGATCGAATTGACTGGGTCGATCATGCTGGTTTTCGGTAACGAGGGCGTGGGCTTGTCGGATGCGGTGCTGCAAGTCATCACTGAAGAAATCAGCATTCCCATGCCCGGCGGCATGGAATCATTGAACGTGGCGGCGGCCGCGGCGGTGTGTTTTTTTGAAAGAGTAAGGCAGATGGAAACAGCCTGATGAAATATTCAGCTTCAGATTTCCAAGTTCATTTATCCTGGTAAACCTACAGGCCGCGATACTATATGGACTTTAACTGCTTCCTCCCGCATGGTCCAGCCAATGTCCCAACCCCTGTGCATTAAGACTGACATCCAGGCTTAACAAAGAACGAATTTCTTCCTCCGGCAAATTGCAGCCGTGTGCGATAACCCGCTGTAATAGCAACTCTCCAAGCTCCTCTACCAGTACGCAATGCCTGTTTGACGCATCGCGCAATTTCCGGGCTATCGACACATGGGCATCGATCAAATCGTGCATCTCGGCCGCATGGCGCGGCAAATGACCGATGCGGCCGTAGTGTGTTAGAAAAGCATAAGAAGGGTTGTAGCTCATGAGCCGATTCAGTGAGGCATGCGCGGCTATCGGGTCGAACTGCACCGGTGTCGTGGTCGGGAATACGAACTCCATGCCGTCCACGTCGAATTCGCGATAGGAGATGCCGAACGTGTCACCGGTAAAAAATGACTGGCTTTGTTTATCGAAGATGCAGTAGTGATGACGTGCGTGGCCTGGCGTATCCAGAAAAAGTAACGGTCTGCCGTTGAAATCCAGGCTGAATCCATCGGGCGCCTCAACGATGCGATTTGCCTCCACTGGACGGATAACCCCATAGACACGTTTGAATTCCGCTTCGCCATACACTTCCATCGCGCTTGCAACCAGCCTGGCGGGGTCGGCCATGTGTCGCGCACCGCGGGGATGCACCACCAGTTTCGCATTGGGAAAACGATGCATGAATTCGCCCGCGCCCCCAGCGTGATCCAGATGTATGTGGGTCAGGAACACGTACGCCACGTCCGCGGGGGCGATATTCTTCTCGTGCAGGATTTCCATCAGGCCGGTGACGGAAGATGATGTTCCGGTATCCACCAGTGCCGCTTTTCCTGCCTCGACAATCAGGTGAATCGCGGCCAGTCCTGTGCGGAAATAGTCCGCGTCGATAGCGCTGATACCATTGTCGTAGTCGGTGACCTGAGGCAGCCGGACGGACAGCGTCGGGGCCTCAGCCGATACTTCTGCCCGGGTATGAAGGCGATTATTCGTCAAGCTATCGAGCCATCTAATTGCATTGCCAAGCTATCCAACCCTCTATGCTATCGGGTGCTTCAATTGTTCAAGTATTGCAGGGTTTTCCAGCGTAGAAATATCCTGCGTTATTTCCTCGCCTTTGGCCAGGGTGCGCAGCAAGCGCCGCATGATCTTACCTGAACGGGTTTTCGGGAGATTATCGCCGAAGCGGATTTCATCGGGTTTGGCAATAGGACCGATTTCTTTCGATACCCAGTCACGCAATTCCATTGCAACATTGTGGGCATTCTCACCCTCCGGGCGCTCACCCTTGAGTACCACGAATGCGACGATGGCCTCGCCCCTGATTTCATCGGGTTTGCCTACCACTGCAGCTTCTGCGACAAGGGGGCTGGCCACCAGCGCGGATTCGATTTCCATGGTGCCTAAACGGTGACCGGCAACGTTCAATACGTCGTCGGTACGCCCCATGATCCAGAAATAGCCATCCAGATCACGGTTGGCGGAATCGCCGGCCAGATAGTACTTGCCGCCAAGTTCTTCGGGAAAATAGGTTTGCTTGAAGCGTTCCGGGTCGCCCCATAAAGTACGTGCCTGTGGCGGAAACGGGCGTTTGATGACAAGAAACCCACCCTTGCCGTTAGGCAGGTCGTGACCTGCCTCATCCACAATGGCCGCCATGATGCCGGGCAAGGGCAGCGTGCAGGAGCCGGGCTTGAGCGGCACCGCACCGGGCATGGGGGCAATCATGTGGCAACCCGTTTCGGTCTGCCACCAAGTGTCCACAACGGGACAGCGGGACTGGCCAACAACGGTGTAATACCACATCCACGCTTCCGGGTTGATCGGCTCGCCTACCGAACCGAGCAGGCGCAAAGAGGAAAGATCATATTTTCCGGGCAGGTCGGGCCCCAGTTTGATGAGCGACCGGATCGCGGTGGGCGCTGTATAAAACGAGGTGACTTTATGGTCCTGGATTATTTTCCAGAAGCGGCCTGCGTCGGGATAAGTGGGCACCCCCTCGAAGATGACCTGGGTGGCGCCCACGGCCAGCGGACCGTAGGTAACGTAGCTATGTCCCGTAACCCAGCCCACATCGGCGGTACACCAGAAAATATCGGTGGGTTTGTAATCGAAAATCCACTCCATGCTTGTGATCGCACCCAACAGGTAACCCGCGGAAGAGTGCTGCACGCCTTTGGGTTTACCGGTGGAGCCAGAGGTATAGAGCGTGAATAGCGGGTGCTCGGCATTGACCCATTCGGGTTCGCAGGTGTCGCTCTGGTCCCTGATCAATTCGTGCCACCAGATGTCACGTTCTTGCAGTTGCAGATTGTCATCACTGCGCTTATATACAATGACCGATTTCACGGAGTCGGTGTTGCCCATGGCAAGCGCTGCATCCACTGCGGCTTTCAAATGGTTGACCTTGCCGCCCCGCCGTTGCTCGTCGGCGGTAATGACGGCCACAGCACCGGCGTCAAGAATACGCTCATGAATGCTTTTGGAGGAGAAGCCGCCAAATACCACCGAATGAGTTGCACCAATGCGGGCACAGCCCTGCATTGCCACTACGGCTTCGATACTCATCGGCATGTAGATAATGACACGATCGCCCCTCTTGATGCCAAGAGACCGGAGACCATTGGCAAACCGGCAAACGCGGCGATGAAGATCACGGTATGTGGAGCGGGTGATTGCGCCGTCATCCGCCTCGAAAATTATCGCGATCTTGTCTGGCTGGGTTGCCAGGTGCCGGTCCAGGCAGTTGAACGAGACGTTCAGCTCCCCATCATCAAACCATTTGAAGAAGGGATGGTTCGTTTCATCCAATACGCGCGTGAACGGTTTGTGCCACAATATGTGTTCGCGCGCCAGTTTGCCCCAGAACGCGGGAAGGTCTTTTTCGGCTTCGGCGCAGAGGGCGTGATAAGCTGCAATGCCGGATACATTAGCTTGTTGGACAAATGCCGGGTCCGGCGGAAAAATGCGCGTTTCATTCAGAATGGATTTGATCGCGGCCACGGAATGCCTCCAATGAGTTTTTTATTTGGGAGATCGGTGAAATTGTATCATTCATAAATTCATAATATGTATGGAACCGCTGAATAAGCGCTAAACGGAAACAGATATTCCCTGACGCAACCAGTTATAATGCAAATAGGGGTCTATTTCATTAAGTATAAAATTTTGCTAAAATAGCAATGACTATGGGCGCTTTCTAGCCCATTTTTTGTTTGTGCCGGCACTATGGATCTGTATGAATTGCTTGAATCGACCTTGACCGGGCTGGGCTATGAGCTCGTCGAAGTGGAGCGGTCCTCGCGAGGGAAGATGTTGCGTGTGTTTATTGACAAACCCGACGGTATTACCGTAGATGATTGCGGGGCCGTCAGCAATCATCTGAGCCGCTTGCTCGCGGTTGAGAACATCGATTACGACCGACTGGAAGTTTCATCGCCCGGTTTGGACAGGCCGCTGAAAAAGGCCTCTGATTTCATCCGCTTTGCGGGTGAGTCGGTTAAACTGAGGCTGCACGTGGCGTTACAGGGTCAAAGAAATTTCGTCGGAATTTTGCGTGAAGTGAACGACGGGATATTAAAGCTGGAAGTAGACGGAAAAATGCTCGATCTGGATCTAAACAATCTCGAGAAGGTTCGTC
>JBDTHR010000132.1:0-14308 GCA_039936855.1 Nitrosospira sp.
CTGGCTTCAATGGCGCAGGCTGAAGTGCAGGGTAAGGAGGTGACTTACCGCGCCAATGGTACCTTATTGAAGGGTTATATTGCTTACGACGACGCAATTCAGGGCAAGCGTCCCGGTGTGTTGGTGGTGCATGAATGGTGGGGGCTGGACGACTATGCGCGCAAGCGGGCTCGAATGCTCGCGCAATCAGGCTATACCGCTCTGGCGCTGGACATGTATGGCGAGGGCAGGCAGGCACATCATCCGGATGATGCGGGAAAGTTCGCGGGTGAATTGGCAAAAAATCTTCCGCTGGCGAAAACACGTTTTGAAGCGGCGATGAAATACCTGCGGCAACAAAAAAACGTGGATGCGAAAAATATTGCCGCGCTGGGCTACTGCTTCGGGGGTAGCGTGGTGTTGCAGATGGCTCGGCTGGGCGAGGATTTGAAAGGCGTGGTCAGCTTCCATGGCAATCTGGCGACAGAGCATCCTGCCCAACCGGGCGAAGTGAAGGCGCGGATCATTTCCTTTACCGGTACCGACGATCCCATGATTCCGGCGGAGCAAGTGGCAGCCTTCAGGCAGGAAATGGAAAAAGCCGGGGTCGATTACAAGGCGGTGACTTTCGCCGGCGCCAAGCACAGCTTCACCAACCCTGCTGCTGACGAGTACGGGCGCAAATTTAATCTTCCGCTTGCTTACGACGCAGCAGCAGATAAGACATCGTGGAACGACACAATAAGTTTCCTTGCCGGCATATTCAAGCAGGAGTGACGTTCGGCGAGCGCAAGGCGTGCTTTTATCATGGAATCCCGGCGTGAATCGAGGCGTTCACCGCACAATGCGGGATTCCCTGGTTCAGTGTTAATAGAGTCATTTGCCGCTACCGCCCGCGTTCGGCGCGCCAACCGGTTTTTTCGCCGGTCGGGCGATGCGCACGGTATCGCCATTGGCGATCCCGTCGGGCGGGCTTTCAATGACGTAATCCTCGGGAGCAAGGCCCGAACTCAACTCGATGATCTTGCCGAGATCGCGCAAGATCGTGACTGTCTTCAGCACAACTTTATTGTCCGCGCCCACTGTGGCAACACGCAGCCCTGCCTTATCGAACATCAGGGCGCTGGCGGGTACGCTCAGCACCAGCACGTCATGAGGCAGAGCGAAACTTACGTTCGCGAAGGCACCGGGTAGCAGTTCGCCTTCCGCGTTATCGACCAGGATCTGCATCAATGTCGAGCCCGATGCAATATTGACCGCCTGCGCTGACGATTCCACGGCCGCAATGTAGCTCTGACCTGGACGTTCGGGCACCGTGATTTTTGCCGGGGTGCAGGGATGGATGGTTGGTACGTAGGTCTGCGGCACGTTGACATACACACGCAATCTCTTCGTATTCGATATCTGGAAGAGTTCCTGGCCCACACTACCGGTATTGCCAGTTCCGCTACCCGCACTGCTGCCCATGTTTGAACCACTACCGCTGCCCCCATTGATCAGCGCGCCGATATCGGTTCCACGAGCAGTGACAATGCCATCGAACGGCGCGACGATGCGCGTGAAATTCTTCAATGCTTTTAAGCGTTCGACATTCGCCCGGGCGGATTTCGCCAGCGCGTTCTTGGTCATGAAATCGCCATTTTTTTCGTCCACCGCCTGCTTCGATGCATACTTGGAATCCAGTAGCAATTGCCAGCGTTTTGCCGTGATTTCAGCGAGTGCCGCGGTTGCTTCTGTGCTGGCGAGATCGGCTTTTGCCTGTAACAATTGTTGGTCGAGGTCAGGGGTTTCGATTTCGGCAAGCAACTGGCCAGTCTTGACCGGTTTGCCGATGTCGACTTTCCAGCTCTTCAGATAACCGCTGACGCGGGCATAAATCGATGCATTTGAAAAAGCCTCCAGGCGACCGGGTAGATCAAGGGTCGCGACGTTGCCGCGCTTTTCAGGTTTGAGTATGGCGACGGTCGGGATCGCCTGGTCGTCGGTCCAGTCGCGAAGCTGTTTCTCGTCGGATTTCCGTATGACGAGACCGGAGATGACGACCAGCACAGCGACGATCACCGCGACGACAGCGGCGAAGCGAAGCTTTCGCACGGAAACTTTTTTAGCAGGCATTTCAGGTGGCACGAAGTTCTCCAACGGTGGGGCTTGAGGCGGATCCCTTGCTGTGCTTTTCATGCACGATGCTGAAAATGACGGGAACGAAGATCAGCGTTGCGACAGTTGCAAAGATCAGGCCGCCGATGACAGCTCGTCCCAGCGGCGCATTTTGCTCGCCACCCTCACCCAGGCCCAGCGCCATCGGCACCATGCCGATGACCATCGCCAATGCCGTCATCAATACGGGCCGGGAACGCACGAATCCAGCCTCAAGCGCGGCCGCGGTCGCATCACCGATTGCATCGAGGCGTTCGCGCGCGAAGCTGATCATGAGCACGCTGTTTGAGGTCGCAACACCCATGCACATGATAGCGCCGGTCAATGCCGGCACCGAGATGGGTGTGAATGTCACGAATAGCATCCAGACGATACCGGCAAGTGCAGCCGGCAACGCAGTGATGATAACGAACGGGTCTGTCCAGGATTGGAAGTTTACGACAATCAGCAGGTATATGAGTACGATCGCACCTACCAAACCAAAGAGCAGGCCCGAAAACGAACTTTCCATTGTGTGAACCTGACCAAGCAATCTAACGGTCGATGCTCTCGGCACTTCGGTCGCGGTATCGTCAAGGATGCGACGAAGGTCGGCCGCGACCGCCCCGAGATCGCGCCCTTGCGTAGTTGCGAAAATCTGCACCATGGGCTGGATGTCGTATTGGCTGACCAGCGCGTTGCCGCTGGTACGTGTGAAATTGGCAAGCGCGCCGAGTACCTGTGGATTGCCCGCACTGCCGCCAATCGGCAGGTTCGCGAGTGCGGCAAGGGAATCGAGCCGATACTGCGGTGTCTGTATCACGATCGGATACTGCACGCCATTTTGTGGATTCAGCCAGAAAGTGGGCGCTACCTGACTGCTGCCGGCCAGGTTGGCGACCAGTGTGCTTGTAACATCCTGCATACTGATGCCGACCTGCTGCGCGCGCGTACGGTCGACATCCACATCGAAAATCGGCCGACTTCGCGATTGCTGAATGCGCACATCGGCGATGCCACTGATCATGCGTATCTTGGGTAGCAGCGAGTTGGCGTAATCGAAATTCGCGCCAAGATCATTGCCACGGATTTGTAGCTCGATCGGTGCTGGAGAGCCAAAATTCAGGATTTGGCTCACGATGTCAGCGGGAGGGAACGAGAACGTCACTCCGGGAAATTGGCGCGGAAGTTCCTCACGCAATCGTCGCACATGGTCGTCAGTAGGTTGATGGCCTTCTTTCAGCGCGATCTGGATGTCACCATCCTGGGTTCCCATCACGCCGGTATTGTTGTAGGTCAGGTTGATGCTGCTGGGCGGAAGTCCGATATTGTCAACCATTACCCCGATCTCGTGCGGCGGTATGATTTTCCGGATCGCTTTCTGTATCTCCGCGAACTGATTGGCGGTCTCTTCCACGCGTGTGCCGACCTGCGTGCGCGCATGCATCAGAATCTGTCCGCTATCGACCGAAGGAAAGAAATTGCGGCCGAGGAATGGCAGCAGCAAGAATGAGGCGAGAACGAACGCAAGAAAGCCGATGACGAAGCCGCGCCGATGTGCGAGCGCAAGCTTCAGATATTCTCGATAACTCGCCCTCAGGCGCTCGAAGCCGGCTTCGAACCGACGTTGGAAACGTACCAGGGAATTTTTTGGCGGTTCTTCGCCCTCGTCGCGTGGCGCATGGGGCTGCAACAGGTACTTCGACATTGTCGGTACCAGCGTGCGCGACAGGATGAACGACCAGGTTATCGCAAAAATGACTGCCAGTGCCAAAGGTACGAACAGGAAACGTGCGACGCCTTCAAGGAGGAACATCGGCACGAAAACGATAGAGATGCACAATAGTGCGACGAAGGCCGGGGTCGCGATTTGTGTCGCGCCATCCATGATCGCGGTTTCGACGTCCTTGCCCTGCTCGAGATGCAGGTTGATGCTCTCGATTGTGACTGTGGCATCATCGACGAGAATGCCGACCGCAAGTGCGAGCCCGCCAAGGGTCATGATATTGAGGGTTTCGCCGAGCGCCGCGAGGCATATGATCGAACCGAGAACCGACAGCGGAATCGACACCGCGATAATCACTGTCGAGCGCCAACTGCCAAGAAAAAGCAATATCATGACGCTTGTCAGTATCGCTGCAATGGTGCCCTCTAATGCAACACCTGTGATTGCGGCCCGCACGAACAGCGATTGGTCGTTAAGCGGTTCGATCTCAAGATTGTCCGGTAGGGATGGTTTGATCTCGGCAAGCTTTGCCTTGATGCCCGGGACGATAGAGAGCGTAGAAGTCATTCCACTCTTCAGTACCGACATTACCACCGAGCGCGCGCCGTCAACGTGTACGATATTGGTCTGTGGCGCATTGCCGTCGCGCACATTGGCCACATCCCGGATATAAACCGTTGCACCGTTGACAGTCTTGATCGGCAGATCCCCCAGATCATCCACCAGGGTTGCCGTACTATTCAGTTGCAACGTATATTCGAATGTGTCTATTTTTTGCGTGCCGATCGGGGTGATCAGGTTCTGTGCGGCAAGTGCATTACCGAGGTCTTGCGCGGACAACCCGCGCGCCTGAAGCGCCGAGGGATCCATGTCAATCAGTATCTGTCGCGTCTTGCCGCCGTACGGGTAGGGAATCGCGGCACCCGGCACTGTGACCAGGCGTGTGCGGACCGTGTTGAGAGCGAGGTCGGACAGCGACTGCTCCGACATGCCTTTTCCCGATAACGCGAGCTGCAGGATCGGTACTGTCGAGGCGTTATAGTTGAGAATCAGCGGCGGCATCGTACCTTGCGGCATCTGCCTCACGACGGTTTGAGCGATCGCCGTGACCTGGGCGTTGGCCGTCGCTATATCCACGCCCGATTGAAAGAATATCTTGACGACGCCGGAACCCACATATGAGTTCGCCTCGATGTGCTCGATGTCGTTCACGGTGGTTGTCAGCGAGCGCTGGAACAGGGTGTTGATGCGCCCGGCCATCTCGTCCGGCGGCAGGCCGTTGTATTGCCATACAACGGCAATTACCGGAATGCGAATGTCCGGAAAGATGTCGGTAGGCGTGCGAAGGGCTACCAGCGGACCGATAATCAGAAGGAGGATCGCTAGTACTATGAAAGTATACGGGCGCCGCAAGGCAACGCGAACGATCTCAATCATGCGACATAGCGAAAATGGAATCTGCTGTGGTACGTCAAAATAAGCGCTTTTGCCAACGAACCTCTGAGTGAACCCTCATGTTTGCCAGCAAGGGCGTACAGTGGCATGGCGTAAGCAATACGGGTGCGAGAATGCGAGTAGTGGAATCCCTTACCCCGAAGCCCGTCAAAGCGGGCGTCCGGGAACTGCTGAATACGACCAAGCAAAATGCGCCGCTTACTGCTTATCGCCGCGTTACTTTCACGGCCATCATTGCAGAGCAGATATCAATCATACAGGCGCTACGGCTACGGCCTGGGGTGCCTCGCTTGGCCGTCGCTACCGCTTGATTGGGGAATGAAAGAGTACTCGTAATAAATAGCTGGTTTCAGCTTGGAAGTATAACCAGTTTTTCACGGTTAGGCGTACGATGTTGGCGGAGTAGCTAGCCCCGACGCAAAGCCCACAGTAGAGCATGGCGACGTAACTGTCATCAATCGCGACCGGCTAGCGAAAAATATGTTATCGAGAGCAAACGGTAGCAAAAAAAAACTCTATTAATCCGCGAAAACTGTTGCAGAATCTTGTCCAACGTCGCAGTGAAAGCCGGATCCGAAAGAAAAGGGGTTCAATGAACAGCAACCGGATAAATTCGATCTGAAAAAGAAAGGGCTCATAACACTGCGGGGAAGTGCGACGAGCCCAAAATGCAAAGGAAGGTGATACGTTAAAACGACTGCGATATTACTTGCGGCAACAGATGAAACACAATTACAGATACTCTCGTTACACCGTTGCAGTTTCAGGTTCAAGAAGAATATCTGTCAACAGGATATTCGATTTTTACCACTATAGGAATGTGACAAATTGTCGCAGATGCTTCGGAAAGTCGTGATTCTGGAAAAAAGTGGCAAGCTTTATTCCTGCGCGAGCCGATGCCTTTAAATATTGCAGACAACGATACACCCTCTTTACCGTAATGGTCCGGGTCGGAGAATAGCCGGACGTTTAAGGCGAGTTTCAGAGTTCAGCAAAATGGTGATAACACCTCTATTCTCATAAACCGAGGTTCCATGCCAAAATCTGAGGGATTTTGCATAAAGATAAACCTTTTTCCACATTGCAAACCATGCGGATAAACGTGTACTGGCACATACTGTAATGGTCGGCGGCAACCAGAAATTCGATCGTGGCGGTACCGTTATGTCGTCATGCGCAGCGTTTTAAAGGTGTGCGTGATGCTCGGATTCGACGGATAATCGTAGCCCGACTGTCTTGAGAACAGCAAGCAGCGTTTTGAGAGTCGGGTTGCCTTTTGGCAACAACGCGCGAAGGATTCATGGCTGATGCCAGCTTCGGCCGCAACTACCGCACGCCCGCCATGAGCTTCAGCCACGGTGCAAAGCGCCAACAAGTCAGCAGCACGGTCGTCGGGATTATCGAGCGATTCCATTGCTGCCTTCAAATACTCGAGGGCTAATTCGCGATCGGCGCTCAGTTCGGCGATTTCTCGTTCGTGGTGCGAGACGACACCTCTCAACTTTCTAATGCTTAGAGCCTATCCGATATTTCACGTCAAAAAATTCGGATCAAAAACCGGGATATAGAGTAACGAGAGGATCGGTTCTTGGACCTACCATGCCCTTCACGTTCTGTGACATCTGCGATAATCGCGGTAAGGCCGCGTGCCAAGGGTCGGTTATACGCCAAGTTGAAGGGATTCCGCTTTGAATCATGTCTCTAAAGCGGACACCCGTCCGTCCGCCGGGCGAACAAATATATGTTTCGTGTCTTTATAAGTACCTGTTTCCATATATTTCTATTTTTGGCATGTTCGTTGCATACGCAACAGTTGGGATTCCCCAATTCATTGCCAATAAACCGGAGATACCATGGAAACCATTTACGATCACATTCTCGCATTCATGCTTACAGGGTCTCTTGTTTTCACGCCCGCCATTCATGCAAAAGATGACAAAGACACTCAGCAACCACTGATCAGCATGCAAGGTAAGGTCGCGCGTTATCTCATCAATCCGTTCGGAGAAGTCGACGGGTTGTTCCTCGATAACGGCACGCTGGTACGAATGCCGCCACATATGTCGGCTGAAGTGGTGGCACTGGTCAAGCCCGGCGATGTTGTCGCATTGCAAGTCACGCCTGAAGCCGAATCGAACTTCGAAGCCTACTCCATCACTAATATCGTGTCGGACCAGACCTTACTACGCCATAAGCCCGCGTGGAGCGCAAAAGTCATGCCCAGAGAGTTGCGCGTAGCCGAGCTCAAGGAACTCAGCGCGAGTGGAAAAATCGAGCGGATCATTACCGGCAAGCGCGGCGAGCCCAGGATTATCCTTCTCGCGGATGGCACCAATGTACGATTGCCCCGGGACGCCGCCTATGACGCCTACCCGCTGTTCAATGCCGGCGCGCTGTTTGCCGCCAAAGGGTCTGGTACCGAGACCCGATACGGTCGTTCGCTCGAGGCATCCGCTATTGGCTCCGGTCGGGCATCGCTCAAACCACTGTTCGGTGCTGGCGGGCCTTTTCGTTAGCGGTGAGCAACCCGCATATCGCCAGCTCAGGATAGACGACCGCCCGCGCCGCCATGCCGACAAATCCTTCCAGCGTCATAACAATACCGATTTGGCTGGGACTCCAATCTTTCCCTTGAAGGAACACACCAAGAAATGGACCGAGTCCGTCGCGGACATCGGCTATGAAAAAATTGAGTGCATTGAGCGCTTGCAACGACTGGCTCATCGATTCCATCCGGTGAAAACTTGCTTCTGTCTCACTGTACCTTTCTGAGTTAAGTGAGCCCCAAATAAGAATTATGCTCTTATTGCTGATAGGTTTATGCTATCAGAGACCTGCCTGGTTCTTTATTGAGCCGAACGGCCGATAGAGGCGATCGCGAAAATTTAACAAGCCGGTAACTTGAGAATCTGCTACCTTTCCTTATCCCTACAGCCTTGATATGGGAGTAGTAGGCGGCAAAAAGGGCGAGGTGGATGCACCCAGCGGCATTCGAAGCGAAAGTGTCACTGGCCGCCGTGATGGGAACAAAGACGCTAGTCGAGTTGGCACAGCAGTTTGAAATGCATTCCAGAATATGGAATGAAACGCTGTAAACAAGCCTGAGATGTTTCGTTGAGTATGGAGGATATGCTGAACAGAATTTCATTTTTCCACTAGTTTCGGGTTTGCCGCATAGATACGGGCTGCCGGTATTCTGGCTTACCGTCACACTCAACGCCCCTTGGATAAGGAATCAGCGTGCGAATTGCTCTGGCTCTTCGTTGGCGCTTGCTGTTGCTCTGGCTGGTCATGCTGGCGACTAGCGGCGCGCTTGCTTACGTAATACGCGATGTTTATCAGCTTGGCAGCGAGGCGCAAACGCAAAAGTCCTTGGAACAGACCAGCGAGGCTTGCGCCGAGTTGCAGGCCGAATACACGCGCTCGATACGACCAGTTGAAAATACAGTCGACGCCGCGCTGATGAACGCGCTTTTGAGCATCATTCTGAGTGACCTGCCAGGTGTCGAAGGCGGCTTTTGGCATAGTGCACAAGGGTTCGTTGCCTACGCCTTTCCTACCCATGCGGGTAGCGAGGAAAAAAGAGATGTCCCGTTGACCGAGCGCAAGCGCATCGAGACGCTGGCGCGTAAAGGCCTTGCCGAAGGCTCATCCATTACCGATCTGATTGCCGGAGATCGTGAAGCAGTCGTGCTGGCAACGTGCCCAGTGGGTTCGTCAAAGACCCTGGGCGCCTGGACGATGTCCCGTTCGCCAATGGCTAACAGCAAAGCCTACGACAAGGTAAATCGCGGGCTCGGACTGTTGCTTGCCTTCGTTATCGTCTCGGGTATCTGGCTGGGTTTCGGTTTGTATAGCTGGAGCAAGCGCTTTAACCGCATTGAGCGGGAACTGGGTAGATACCCGGGTAATAATCAAGGCGAAATAGCGGCCACGGGCGACGCTGAACTTGATCGCATCGTTACCGCATTCAACCAGTTTCGCGCCCGCCTTGATGTTGAACGCGCGCGGACAATCGAGCTTGGCACCCTGCTCGGGCGTACGGAACGCTTTACGGCGCTCGGCCGGATGGCAGCAGCCGTGGCCCACGAGGTCCGCAATCCGATTGCTGCCATGCAGCTCAAAGCGGAAAATGCACTGGCGCGGCCCGATAATCAACAAGCGGCACTGGAGTTTATCTTGCGGGAGATCGCGCGCCTGGATGCGACCGTAAAAGAACTTTTGAAAAAAGCCGAGCCAGTCAGCGCTCATCCGCGGCGGATACGTATTACAGATTGGCTTTTGGAAAGGGTAGATGCTTTCGTTGAACGGTGCATCGCTGCCGGTATTGATCTGCGGACGCAGGTCGATGTCGAGTCCTGGAATTTCGATCCGCGATCACTTGGCCGGGCGCTGGATAATCTCATTGCCAACGCATTGCAGCACACACCACACGGCGGGATTATTACAGTAGTCGCGAGAAGAAATACTTTTGAGAACACCATGATCCTGCAGGTCTGTGACACGGGCCCGGGTGTGGCCACCGACATGGAGCCCTGGCTATTTGAACCCTTCATGTCGGGACGAGCGGACGGGGTAGGGCTCGGATTGGCACTGGCACGAGAAATCGCCGTTGCACATGGCGGCGAAGCGCGTTATGTCCGCAAATCCTCGGGCGCCTGCTTCGAGCTGGAGATTCCATGGCGCGCATCCTGATTGTCGATGATGACTCCGGTTTCCGTGAGACTCTTGCGGAAACGGTGTCGAGTCTTGGCCATGAAGCATGCGTCGCATCGAGTGGAGCAGAAGGTCTTTCATTGCTGGGGCGGGGCAGAATCGCTGCCATTTTTCTTGACTTCCGCTTGCCTGACATGACGGGTATCGAGGTGCTGCGTGCAATCAAGCGCATGCCGGACGGCGGACCCCCGGTTATCATGCTGACTGCCTATACCAGCGTCGACAACACGATTGAAGCGATGAAGCTGGGCGCCTTCGAGCATCTTGCCAAGCCGATTGGGCGCCAGGTGGTAGAAAGCATGTTGAGAGCGGTTTTGGCCCTACGCGGCACGGCGCCGCCGCAGCACGCCATAGTGCCGAATGAAGGAGAGTTTGTTGCGCGCAGCGAGCGCATGCGGGAAACCGTCAAGTTGATCGGGCGCGCCGCAGCCAGCGATGCTACGGTGCTGATTACTGGCGAAACCGGTAGCGGCAAAGAAATAGTCGCGCGTGCGCTGCACCAGTACAGCGCACGCGCATTGCATCCGTTTGTGGCAATCAATTGTTCGGCAATTCCCCATGAACTGCTTGAAAGTGAGCTGTTCGGTCATGTCCGGGGTGCTTTTAGCGGAGCAACGGCATCCCGCAGCGGCATCTTCGCTCAGGCTGATGGTGGCACCTTGCTGCTCGACGAAATCGGTGATATGAGCAGCGATCTGCAAGCCAAGCTTTTGCGCGTGCTGGCAGAAGGGGTGATAGTGCCGTTGGGTGCAGAACGGCCGATGGCGGTCAACGTACGTTTGCTTGCAGCGACCCATCGCGATCTCGGACAGCGGGTCGCGGAAGGCAAGTTCCGCCAGGATCTGTTTTATCGGCTCGATGTCATCAATATCCATGTGTCGCCGCTTCGCGAACGGCGCGAGGACATCATTGCATTAGCGGAATATTTTCTTGCATTGGCGAGTGATAGGCCGAAAACGCTATCGACAGAAGCTCGGCAAAGCCTCGAAATGCATTCATGGCCTGGCAATGTGCGCGAACTGCGCAATGTGGTCGAACGCGCTACGATTCTTGCTCGTGGCGTGTCTATCGAGATAGACGATTTGGGGCTGATTGGTTCCGATATGCCTCTGGCGCTATCGGCAACGACACCGCTCTTGCACGATCTTCCCACGGCATTGGCGCAACTCGAAGAGACCATGATCCGTACAGCACTCGCCGAAACGGGCGGCAATCGCACGGAGGCGGCGCGCCGTCTCGGCATTCGCCGCCAGTTGCTCTACGCGAAACTTCGGCATTACGGCATGGAGCCTTGAGATCCAACTTGTCCGTTCGGTGAACTTCAATTGTCTATAAAGCGGACACACTGCTGATAGCTGGGCTCATTCCGCTCTTATTAATCAGTCGGTTGTTTAGTGGCACAGATCTTGCTCGCTACTTTCTGCTAGATCTTATGCTGCCACGATTCACTAGGCAAAGATCGAGATGACAGTGTGTAAATTTGCTTAATTGCCGGGAGATGATGATGTCAATTTGCAGAAAGTACTTCTTGCTGGTACCCGGACCAACATCATGATCCTGCTCTCCATATCTCACTTCGTCCATCGCCATCTGCTCTGGTTTCTGATTACCGCCTACGTCATCGCCCTGTTTTTGCCTGATGCGGGACTATGGATCAGGAATGTTTCTTTCGGCGAGATCACCATTTTTCAGCAGAAAACAAAGATTTCGTTGCTCATGATCATGCTCGCGACGCTGATGTTCAACGCAGGCCTGGGGCTGAAAATATCTCATTTGAAAAATCTTTGGCAGAAACAATACGTATTGCTGGCCGGGTTGGCAGCAAACCTGGTTATTCCCATCGTCTATGTTTTTGGCATAACAATAGCGATGCGGGTCTGGTATGAACCAGTAGAAGTTCAGCATATTCTCGTGGGTCTGGCATTGGTGGCAGCCATGCCAATCGCCGGATCGTCAACCGCATGGGCACAAAACGCCAATGGTAATCTGGCCCTGAGCCTGGGGCTGGTCTTTTTTTCCACGATTTTTAGCCCAGTCGTCACGCCGATCGCATTTCACATATTTGGTGAAATGGCCTCGGAGGAGTACGAGAAAGTGTTGCACGGTCTGGCGGCATATGGCTCAGGAACTTTTCTGGGTCTTTGGGTGGTGTTTCCGTCATTGCTGGGTATCGCGGTGCGTTTGATAGTTAGCGAGGATTGGCAAACCAGCGGCATGCCTTATCTGAAGTTCATCAATAGCATCGTTTTATTGCTGCTGAATTACTCCAATGCTTCAGTATCTTTGCCACAAGCCATGGCTGAGGGCGATTACGACTTTCTGGCGATCACATTGGCCATTACTGCAGGGCTATGCTGCTCGTTGTTTGCTGCGGGGTATGGCATGAGCCGTTTTTTCAAGCTGGACCAGGCTGAGCGCGTTTCGCTCATGTTCGGGTTGGGGATGAACAATAATGGGACCGGCTTGGTACTGGCATCTTTAGCCTTGTCTTCTTATCCAAATATAATGGTGCCAATTATCTTCTATAATCTGGTGCAGCACATCGCAGCGGGGACCGTGCAAGAGATCATGAGCAGGAAATCGAGCGACCCGGACGCTTGAGTTGGTCAACCGGAATTGTGTTGAACACCGGTCACCGTTTGATTTACTTCCGTTCTCCATTTAAACATCGGAAGAGAATTACGCAGATCATACGATTTTATGGGCATTTCCTTACTCTGGGTCGCCTGTAGAAAATCCCTTGTTCGTCCCGGCAGGCGCAGTGGGCTTGATCAGTATGCAAAGCACTCTATCGGGTAATAGAGCAAATAGTGAAAGTGGACAGGCAGCAGGCCGAGCATTAGGGCGTCGTAAGATCTTCAGACTGAAGTTGTCCGTTCCATGAGCGCCTGTTGTCCTCGAAGCGGACATATTGCTGATGTTACTTCATCATTGTTAATATTAATCAGTTGATTACGTCATGGCACGCAGCTTGCTTTGTATTTCATGCGCAACTACTTTGTGCAATCTGCTCAACCTGTTTTATTGGAGGTCATGATGAGAACTTACCGCTGGTTACCCGCCTTATTGATGTTCGCAATATTTTTCATACCGGTCGCACACGCAAAAAAAGGGCACGATAAGGGCGATGAATTCCTTCGCGTGCAGGCTTATGCGAATGCAGTACCCGCTGCACAGGGCAAGGTAAGCCGCTTGCTCGTCAATCCGTTTGGTGAAGTCGATGGCCTGCTGCTTGACACGGATACCCTCGTCACCTTCCCTAAGCACATGGGCGAGCAGCTTGCCTCTGCCGTAAAGCTCGGTGATACGGTTGAGGTTAAGGGTTACCCGGAGGCGGAAAATCAGATCAAGGCGTATGTTATTACCAACGCTCGTAGCAATCAGCCCCTGATGGTTCAGCCGAAACCACCGAAGGGCATCATGGAGATGCCAAAGCACTTGCGCAGTGTCGGTCTGCAGGCGATGAACGCACAGGGAGAGATTCAGCATCTTTATCACGGCAAGCATGGCGAAATTAACGGATTAATCCTGGCGGACGGCACTGTTGTGCGTTTCTCGCGTGAAGCATCCTTTCAATTTGCACCGATGTTTAAAGTGGGACAGAGTATTTCTGCATCCGGTTATGGCACGAAAAACCAGTATGGCCAGGCATTCGAGGCTACTGCATTAGGCCCTGTGGGGCAGGCGCTGCAACCGGTCTATCAGCGGTAGTGGCAGGAAATATTACCGGATGTCTTGCGTTCTTATCGACTGGACGAATTGGAACGCAGAAAATTTGTGAATTGCTAGAAAGGAAGACCGTTTGAAAGGGCTATTTACCGGTATTTTCTGATTCAGCGAGCGAAGCGGTTACGGCATGAGTTGCGGCGCATGTTCTGATGTCGTTTTCGTCATCTCAACTTCTCGCCAGCTTGAGACGTGGCTCCCTATTTTTACGTGTTGATTTCATAAATAAACCGTGTTGTGACGCCAATTTTGTAACTACTAAAAGCCATTCGGCTTTAGCTGAAAGTATGATTGAGTGATATTCCCATGACCTCTTTTTTCCCAGCAAACGTTCGCACACCATTTTCCGCCTCCAGCATTCTTGGCGGCGAACAAGTATTGCAGATCCATCCGCGTTCCACAATTGAATGGATCGACCTGGTGCGCAAAGGCATACCCGCCCCAGCGATCGATGCAGTCATGCAACGGCTAAACGTGCGGCAGGCCAAACTCTCCCGCGCACTGGACATCCCGGAGCGCACGCTGGTTCGACGCAAAAAGGAAGGAGTGCTCAATCGTGAGGAATCTGGC
>JBDTHR010000133.1:0-10509 GCA_039936855.1 Nitrosospira sp.
ATGAATGCCCTGGCGCTGCAGGATGCCATGCGCCGCGGCGGTTTGGTAAGTCGGGTACAATCGGCATTGCGTATTGATCAAGTCGTGGAGCCCTATATTCGTGGAAAGGCCATACGTTATCTGGAGACGGGGAAGGTAGTGATTTTTGCTGCCGGTACAGGCAATCCTTTTTTCACGACTGATACGGCGGCGGCGCTACGCGGGATGGAAATGAACGTCGATATCGTCCTCAAGGGCACCAAGGTGGATGGCGTTTATAACACTGATCCCAAGACAAATGCCGACGCCATCCGCTATCAAAAGCTATCGTTTGATGTGGCCATTGCTCAGAATCTTAAAGTGATGGATGCGACGGCATTGACCCTGTGCCGCGACCAGAAGTTGCCGCTCAATGTATTCAGCATATTCAGACCCGGTGCGCTGAAACGGGTGGTGATGGGAGAAGACGAGGGGACGCTCGTGCAGGCTTGAAATAGTCAATAATTTTACTACTCTCTCTCATGGAACCATCCGTAAAATGGGGTCTGCCAACCAACAATGTAAAGTTTCGTTATTCCGTAGATGACAATCATGATTGCCGAGATAAAAAAATCCGCTGAACAAAAAATGCAGAAGAGCCTGGAAGCGCTGAAACTGGATCTGGGCAAGATACGGACCGGTCGGGCTCACACGGGTCTGCTGGATCACATTACGGTCGACTATTATGGTGCACCCACGCTCATCAATCAGGTCGCGAACGTCAACCTGGCGGATGCACGCACTATTACTGTCGCGCCATGGGAAAAGAAAATGCTGGGCGCGATTGAAAAAGCGATTCGGAGTTCCGATCTGGGGTTGAATCCCGTCACTGTAGGCGAACTGATACGTGTACCCATGCCGGCGCTTACCGAAGAGCGTCGCCGTGATCTCGCCAAGGTGGTAAGGAACGAGGGTGAAGCCGCACGGGTTGCGGTGCGAAATATCCGCCGTGACGCAAATACGCATTTGAAGGATCTGCTGAAGGAAAAAGAAATAGCCGAGGACGACGAACGTCGCGGACAGGATGAGATTCAGAAAATCACCGACCGTCATATCGCGGAAATAGACAATCTTTTGCAGATAAAGGAAACTGAATTGATGGCAATCTGAGGTCAAGCAACGTGGCTCGAAGGTGTTGCGGAGGTAAGCGTCCGCTTTCGTGAACGGTGCTACGAATTATCGGATGTTAAATGTCCTCGAATCAACCGTATCCCTATGCCAGTTACCACCAGTTCAACCCGGGAAATACCTGAAACCGACATGATTCCGCGACATATCGCCATCATCATGGACGGCAATGGTCGCTGGGCGAAAAATCGCTTCATGCCGCGGATGGCTGGGCATAAACGCGGGGTGGAAACAGTACGCACGGCGATCAAGGCTTGTATGGAGCGAGGGGTGGAATATCTCACCTTATTCGCTTTCAGCAGTGAAAACTGGCGCAGGCCAACAGACGAGGTCGCATTCCTCATGCAGCTTTTCATCAGCGTGCTCGAGCAGGAGGTTACCAAACTGCACGAGAACGGCATTTGCTTCAAAGTGATCGGCGACTTGTCTAAATTTGATCCGAAAATAGTTGAATTTGTTCGTAATGGCGAGGCACTTACAGCCCGGAACAGTCAATTTACACTTACCATCGCGGCCAATTATGGTGGGCGCTGGGATATGATGCAGGCAGTTCGGAAAATGTTGGAGCAACACCCGCAATTAGTTGATTGTTTTGATGAAAATGATTTAATGAAGCATTTTTCTTTGAACTATGCTCCCGAACCGGATCTATTTATCCGTACCGGCGGCGAAAAACGCATCAGCAATTTTCTGTTATGGCAACTGGCTTATACCGAGCTTTATTTCGTCGATACGCTTTGGCCGGATTTTGATGCGCGTGCGCTTGACCTTGCGATTCAGTCTTATCAACAGCGTGAACGTCGGTTCGGACGCACCAGCGAGCAACTTCAAACGACGCCATCCGTTTATGGAGGAAGAGAGGCTGTCGTCAAAAAAACGGCATAACCTCTACGCCTTCCCAATCCGTGCCGTTTCTTCTTTACCTCCCCAGTCATGCTTAGGGCTCGGATTCTCACCGCCGTCATTATATTATGCCTTTTCCTGGCGGCATTGGTTTACCTGTCGCCCATTTTCTGGATGGCATTGCTGCTTATCTTGACAGCAGCAGGCTCACTGGAATGGACCCGGCTTGCAAAATTTCCCCTCAAGCATTCCATCATTTATCTTCTATTTACCGTATTGCTGACGGGTGAATTGCTGTTTCTGTTAAGTGGCGCGGTTTTGGCTGATCCGTACACTACGTCATTTCTCTGGATCTACATCGCATCACTGGTGTTCTGGACACTGGGCGTTCCGTTTCTCCTGATATCAAAATGTCCGATCGGAAATGCGACCTTGCTGGCCTTGACGGGTTGGTTGCTGTTGCTGCCGACATGTTTTGCCCTGTACCAGTTGCGGGCTATCGATCCGCTTCTCCTGCTGGGATTCATGTCCACTGTCTGGATATCCGATACCGCAGCCTATTTTTCCGGTCGCGCCTGGGGAAAGCATAAGCTTGCGCCCAGTATCAGTCCGGGAAAGACCTGGGAAGGTGTAGCGGGAGCGCTGGCCGCGGTGTTTATTTATGCGCTGATATGGGGTTATGCAGGGAGCGACGAAGTTCCGGCCAGGCTACTGATACCATTGTTGCTTTTACTCGCCGCAATGGGGATCATCGGGGATTTATTCGAGTCTTTGATGAAACGCAATGCCGGACTCAAGGATAGCGGGAATATTTTGCCTGGCCACGGTGGTATACTTGACCGAATTGATGCGCTGACATCAACCCTGCCCTTGGCCGTTTTGTCACTTCTATTGCTACATTCCGAATTATGACAGCAGTTCGTCACCTCACCGTTCTTGGTTCTACCGGCAGCATTGGCGTAAGTACGCTGGACGTGGTTTCACGCCATCCTGACCGGTTTAGTATCGTTGCACTTGCTGCCAACAAGAGCGCCAAAAAAATGCTGGAGCAATGCCGTCACTTCCAACCGCATTATGCAGTGCTGCTGGACGAAGCGAGCGCTGAATGGTTGCGAACTGAAGTGCGTGCAGCAGGGCTTGCTACCGAAGTGCTCTGCGGTGTCGAGTCTCTGGAAAAAGTGGCGTCGCTAGCGGAAGTTGATACCGTGATGGCTGCGATCGTTGGTGCGGCGGGCATACGTCCCACGTTCGCGGCCGCCCGTGCGGGCAAGCAGATATTGCTCGCCAACAAGGAAACCATGGTCATGGCCGGACGGATTTTTATGGATGTGGTCAAGGAGAATAACGCTACCCTACTGCCGATTGATAGCGAACATAATGCAATTTTCCAATCGCTACCGCAGCATTTCAATGGTGATTTAGGCGCAATCGGGGTGCGTCGCATTTTACTGACCGCATCCGGCGGTCCGTTCCGGCAATCGCCGCTGAGCTCGCTGGAGCAGGTGACGCCGGCGCAGGCATGCGCTCATCCAAATTGGGTAATGGGGCGGAAGATTTCAGTCGACTCCGCCACCATGATGAACAAGGGACTGGAAGTCATTGAGGCGCACTGGCTGTTTGAAGCCCCGCCAGACCAGATCCAGGTAGTGATTCATCCGCAGAGCATCATCCATTCCATGGTCGAATATGTGGATGGTTCAGTATTGGCACAGCTTGGTAATCCGGATATGCGCACGCCGATTGCGCATGCACTGGGTTTTCCGGACCGGATTGAGACGGGTGTGGAACCTCTGGATATGTTCAAAGTAGGCCGACTGGATTTCGAGGCGCCGGATTTCAGACGCTTCCCCTGTTTGAAGCTGGCATACCAGGCGCTGGCGACCGGGGGCAGCGCACCAGCGGTACTCAATGCAGCTAACGAAGTAGCGGTAGAGTCTTTTCTGGCATGTAAAATGTCTTTTACTGCGATCCCGACCATGATTGAAGACGTTATGCAGACTATTAGCCGCCAGGATATCGCCACACTTGACGATGTGCTGCACGCGGATCACATAGCGCGTGAAGCCGCACATGAGTGGCTGACGTGCCTGGCATAAAATACCGGCGTTTTCCTCGTTGTGCTTGAAGCCAACCTGATCGTTTCTCACCGATTACGCTGCCATCCCGCTTTGTGGAAGACAGCAAGCCATTTCTTCGGGATATTTGAAGCCACCCCGGGGCGCGTTAACCGCCGGCACGCCGCATGACATTCATTTTCACCATCGTTGCTTTCGTTGTCGCCTTGGGGTTGCTGATCGTATTTCATGAATTTGGCCACTTTCTGGTGGCGCGCTGGTGTGGAATAAAGGTGCTGCGTTTTTCGATCGGCTTTGGCCAGCCTTTGTTACGGAAGCGCTGGGGAAAAGACCAAACCGAGTGGGTGGTAGCTGCTTTTCCTCTCGGCGGTTACGTCAAGATGCTCGATGAAAGCGAGGGTGCGGTTCCCCCTGAGGAACTGATGCGAACCTTTAACCGCAAGCCTGTGGCACAGCGGTTAGCGGTTGTGGCGGCGGGGCCTATCGCCAACTTTCTTCTGGCCATCGTGCTTTACTGGTTTCTGTTCGTGCTTGGCGTCAGCGCCATGAAACCCGTGCTGGGGCCGGTGGTGCCAGCAACGCCGGCAGCGGCAGCAGGTTTCGAGAAGGGTGACACTATCGTGAAAATCGAAGCTGAACCCGTGGCCACCTGGCAGGATGCTCGTTGGCGGTTGCTGTCGAGTGCAGTGGAACGATCACCCTCCGTGACCGTGGAGACGCTTGATACACACGGACAATTTGTTTCGCGGAAAATAGACTTCAGCGGCATTCATACCGATGATCTGGACGGTGATTTTTTGAAGAAGGTCGGGTTGAGCAGCTATCAACCTGCAGTGAAACCCATCATTTCGCAGGTGACCCCGGATAGCGCAGGAAGCCGTGCCGGCTTGCAGGCGGGCGATGAGATTCTGGCAATAGACGGCGAGCAGATTACGCTTTGGGAAGAACTGGTGCAAAAGATACGGACCAGTCCGGGAATTCCGCTAATGCTGGATATTGACCGTAATGACACAACGCTGAGTATTGAAGTCGTTCCCGATGCGGCCACCGACAATGGAGAGAAAATCGGCAAGATAGGTATCGGACCCCGGATCGATCATGACGAACTGGAAAAGCTGCTCATAGAAGTCAGTTATCCAGCGGGTACAGCCATGGTCAAGGCCATCAGTAAAACCTGGGAAACGTCTATATTCACCTTGCATATGTTGTGGAAGATGGTTGCGGGTGAGGTATCCTGGAAGAATGTGAGCGGCCCCATCACAATCGCCGACTACGCGGGCAAGTCGGCGCAGATGGGCCTGTCATCCTATTTGAGCTTTGTCGCGCTCATCAGCATCAGTCTGGGTGTGCTGAACCTGCTACCTATTCCCGTACTGGACGGGGGGCATTTAATGTATTATGTGATCGAAATCGTAAAAGGCAGTCCTGTTTCTGCGAAAGCCATCGAAATGGGTCAGCAGGTCGGGATGATACTGTTATTTTCCCTGATGGCTTTTGCCATATACAACGATATCAGTCGGCTTATCCCCAGTTAAAGTATGAAAGTCAGGTATCTCGTCGCGCTCGTTTCTGCCTTCTGCGCTTCGGTTTCATGGGCGCGTGAGCCATTCGTAGTAAGAGACATACGGGTGGAAGGCATACAGCGAACCGAGGCTGGGACAGTGTTCAGTTATCTTCCCGTGAAGGTGGGAGATACGCTTGATGATGAAAAGGCGGCGGCTGCCATCAAGGTGCTCTATGCCACCGGTTTTTTCAAGGATGTACGGCTTGAATCTGAAAACGGCATTCTGATAGTAGTGGTTGAAGAGCGTCCCGCTATTGCACAGATCAGCATTATCGGCGCGAAGGAATTCGAGAAAGATAAACTGAAGGAAGGCCTGAAACAGGCCGGGTTGGCGAAGTCGCGGATATTCGATCGCTCAATACTGGAAAGAGCCGAACATGAACTCAAGCAGCAGTACATCAGTCGCGGCAAATACGCGGTAAAAATCACCACTACCACAACGCCGCTGGAACGGAACCGCATCGGAATCAATTTCCATGTGGATGAAGGCAAGACTGCCAAAATTCGCAAGATCAATGTCGTGGGGAACCGGGCTTTCAAGGAAAAAGCGCTGCTGAGCGCTTTCGTGTTGAGGACGCCCGGTCTGCTTACATGGTTCACCAAGGAGGATCAGTATTCGAAGCAGAAGCTCTCCGCTGATCTTGAATCATTGAGATCCTATTATCTCAATCGTGGCTATCTTGAGTTCAACATAGAATCCACTCAGGTATCCATTACCGCTGACATGCAGGATATTTATATTACGGTAAATATCGTTGAGGGTCCTCAATACAAGGTTTCCGAGATAAAGCTCGCAGGCGAACTGCTGGTACCGGAAGAGGAATTACGCAAGCTTATAAAAATTGAAGAGGGTGCCGTTTTTTCACGCGAGCAACTGACTGAATCCATCAAGCTCATTACCGATCGGCTTGGTGATGATGGCTACGCATTTGCAAATATCAATGCATCGCCTCAATTGGATAAGGAAAAGCAACAGGTAGAGTTTACTTTCTTTATAGATCCTGGACGGAGGGTGTACGTAAGGCGTATCAACATAACGGGCAACAACCGCACGCGGGATGAAGTGATACGCCGAGAAATGCGCCAGTTCGAAGGAGGATGGTATTCGACCAGCAAGATAAATCAGTCCAAGACACGCATAGACCGCCTGAATTATTTCAATTCTGTCAGCCTTGAAACCCCGGCGGTTTCGGGCGCCACCGATCAGATTGATGTTCACGTCGAGGTTAAGGAAAAGCCCACCGGCGCGGTAATGTTTGGAGCGGGTTATTCCAATATGGAAGGCCTGATACTGAGTGGTTCCATTGCCCAGGACAACATTTTCGGTACAGGTAAACTTGTCAATCTCATGATCAATACCGGTCGTGTAAACAAGACTTATTCGTTATCTTATACCGATCCTTATTTCACCCGTGACGGTATTAACGCCGGGTTCGATCTTTATAAACGCGTTCTGAATACGAGTTCGCTGTCATCGGTGATGAACTTCAATACAGACACCACCGGCGCCGGGATACGCTTTGGCATTCCAGTCAATGAAAATGACCGGGTCATAGGTGGGCTGGGGATCGAAAATACGGTGATCGATCTAGGTGCCAACAGTCCCCAGCGCAACATCAATTTTGTGGAAAAATTCGGGCGGAGCACCATTAATATACCTCTAACGCTCAGCTGGCGGCGTGATGGGCGCAATAGCGCCATCTGGACGACCGAAGGCACCACACAGCGAGTATTTGCGGAAGCAGGTTTGCCGGGGGGTGATCTGACCTATTATAAAGTGAGCTATGACCTCAGCTGGTATTATCCTGTTACGGAACTCTTTACTCTGATGTTGAAGGGTGAGGTCGGATACGGCGGCGGGTACAACGGCAAAGAACTTCCCTTCTTCAAGAATTTTTTTGCTGGTGGTAACACCTCGGTTCGAGGTTATAACATCAGTTCATTGGGTCCACGTGATGCAACCAATAGGGCGCTTGGTGGCAATAAGCGCGGTGTAGGCAGTGTGGAAGTACTGTTTCCGATGCCAGGCATGAGAAACGATCGAACAGTCCGCTTGAGCGTATTTCTTGATGGCGGTTCGGTCTGGGGTCCTGATGGAGAAAGGCCGCAGCAGGAAGGCTTGCGCTATTCGGCAGGGGTCGCGGTTATGTGGATTTCACCGATGGGGCCACTTAAAGTCAGTGCCGCACAACCTTTGAATGATAAACCGGGCGACAGCATACAGCGGTTTCAGTTTCAATTTGGGCAGCAGTTCTAAATTAAATGAACAATCCGGAGATAAAATTGAAACATAAGGTTCTAAGGCTAAGGACTTTAACGGTGGCAGCATGCATGATCCTTTCATCTGCCTGGGGATCGGCGGGTGCTCTTGCGGATGAGATCAAAATAGGTGTTGTCGATACCGAGAGAATTTTAGCCGAATCAGCGCCTGCGGTAAGAGCATTGAAAAAAATAGAGAAGGAATTCTTGCCGCGCGACCAGGAAATCAAGAAGTTGGCCATACAGACCAAAGCGCTTCAGGATCTTCTTGAAACCGAGGGAAAAACGATGACGGAAGCGGACCGGCGCAGCAAAGAGCGCGAACTTGCCGCCCTTAACCGTGAACTTCAGCGCGCCCAACGGCAAATGCGCGAGGACTTGAGCCTGCGCCAGAACGATGAAGTCGCCACGCTTCAGTTGACCGCAAGTAAGGCCATTCAAATAATCGCGGAGGCGGAAAAGTACGACTTGATATTACCCCTGCGCGATCTTGTCTACCGCAGTTCACGTGTCGACATTACCGAGAAGGTGATCAAGGCGTTAGCTGACAAATAGCATCCCGGCCATTTCCCGGCGGAAATACGCGGGATCGCCACTGCTTATCCAGACAATCAATATTACAGACCCAGGAAATATCACCAGCCATGGATATTCAGGAAATTCTAAAGTATCTCCCCCACCGCTATCCTTTTTTACTTGTTGACCGCGTTTTAACTTGCGATCCGGGGAAGAGCATCACTGCACTCAAGAATGTGACCATTAACGAGCCGTTCTTCGGTGGTCATTTTCCTCACTACCCGGTTATGCCGGGCGTCCTCATAGTAGAAGCGCTGGCACAAGCGGCTGCTATTCTGACACTCAAGACCGCGAATCTGGAGACCGATGAGAATTCGGTTTACTATTTTGTCGGCATAGATGGTGCCCGTTTCAAGAGGCCGGTAGTGCCAGGTGATCAACTGATCCTCAAAGCCTCGATTCTGCGGGAGCGGATTGGAATCTGGAAATACTCTGCCCAAGCGGAAGTGGAAGGCCGGACTGTCGCCGTGGCCGAATTGATGTGCACAATGCGCCGTAAGGAGTAATGATGCCGAAAATATTTTCGCGAAGCGGTTGCGAGCATTGAGAAAGGGAAACTGCGAGAAGTGACGGCACGAGAATTCAGTTGGGTTTGCGGTGTGGATGAGTCCGGCAGGGGGCCGTTGGCAGGACCGGTATTCGCCGCCTGCGTCATACTCGATCCAGGCTATCGCATTGAGGGTCTGGCGGATTCAAAAACGCTAAGCGAAGCAAAGCGCAACAGTTTGACTGTTGCCATTAAAGCACATTCCATAGCCTGGGCCATTGGCTCTGCATCGGTTGAGGAAATCGATCGAATCAATATCCTTCAGGCAAGTTTGTTGGCCATGAAGCGTGCTGTAGAGAGTCTGTCCCTGGTTCCCTCCAAGGCATTAGTGGATGGGAACCAGAAACCTCGCCTGCGATGTCCCGTAACCACTATCGTCAGGGGCGATAGCCTGGTACCCGAGATTTCCGCCGCCTCAATTCTGGCAAAGACGGCACGTGACGCGGAGATGTTGGCATTACACCAGCGCTTCCCACGCTATGGCTTTGACAAGCATAAGGGATATTCCACAGAACGACACATTGCGGCGCTAAGAACTCATGGGATATCGGTGGTGCACCGACGCAGCTTTGCGCCAGTCAGAGAATTGGTTGGAGTTTGTGAAAACTGACGAACCTGCGGATAAAGCCCGTTGACGTTGAGTATATACAGATTCTCCGCCAGACAGAACTTTATTCGTTTCATGATTATTAATGCGATTATGGTTGCTCTCGATAAGCCACATTGATAGCATATGCGCATACTCGGGAACGAACGGTTATTCTTGAAACAACCCAGGAAATATTGCCGTTCATCTTTATTGCAATATTAACCTACATTAACTTACGGCCTTGATAATATGAGAATCGAAAAAGACAGCGTGGTGTCACTCAACTATAAATTATCTGATCTGGCCGGGAAGATCATGGAAGAGCCCGATACGCCAATCAGCTACCTGCATGGAGGTTACGATGGAATTTTCCCACTGGTGGAAGAAGAATTGCATAGCAAGGAAGTGGGCTACAGTTGCTCCGTTCTGATGGAGCCGGAGAATACTTTCGGTGAATACGATAGTGACTTGGTGCGAGTCGAGCCCCGCGATCTTTTCCCCGACAATATAACGGTCGGAATGCAGTTTGAGGGGGGCGAAGAAGGTTCCGACGATGCCTTTATCTATACCGTAACCGATATTGCCGAAGACAAAGTGGTAGTGGACGGCAATCACCCATTTGCGGGCGTGACGCTGCGCTTCGATTGTACGGTCACCGCAGTACGTCCAGCCTCCGCAGAGGAACTGGCTCACGGGCATGTCCATGGCGCCCATGGACATGAACATTGAATATAAGTCGGCGAACCCGCAGCCCACTAACTTCACGCGAAAAACTGACCAGAACTCTTTATGACAACAGGTTGAGTACCTTATCCGGTTGAGTGTCTCGTCCCTAAGGTCAATCCCTTTCTGCGGCTTTTTTCAGCGCATAGAGTTCTTCCAGCGCTTGCTTGGGGCTTAGCTCGTCCGG